>CAZBKJ010000011.1:0-35694 GCA_964492495.1 uncultured Pseudomonadales bacterium | reverse complement strand
CGAAAAAGTGTGGAGGAAACTTGGCACACACCACCACCATCTCCTAAGATTGTCTGTCCGTTTTTTATTATGTATGCCTGCTTGAAACCAGTTTTACCTGAAACGTCTCCCAAGTATTCATTAAATGAAAAAACTTCACCAGGAAAAACAAGCTTTGCGTGTATTTTCGTTGCCGTTAGAGATACATTGTGGACTCTATTTGGAATCGAGTGTGCGTACTCACTTTCTCCTACCCCAATTTTTTCTTCTATTCCCAGGGTATTTAAGGATTTTAACTGAGTTTTTACAGGGAGAGAAATGATTTTTGCTTCTAGAGCATCGTATGGTTGTGAGTTTTCTATTTTTTGAAGAGTCTCTTTTATTTTCTCAGTCAACAGCTTTGTATCAATTGTTCTTCCTTCTCTTGGAGGAATAAATTCAATAACTTCTCTGTCTTGAATAGTAAGTTTTGGTTCTACAGATTCTGTGATAAACGATGCTGATATTGTTGCTACCAAGGTTTCAATTTTTTTCAGATCATATCCAGAAGGGAGAGAAAGTAATGGAAGTATCTCTTTAGCCTTCAACTCTTTTTTTGTAGATGGAAATGAAATGACAATAGTAGAGTCTATAAAAGTAGATGCTCTTTTCTCGACAAAAATCTGGCTATCAGGTGTAAGGGTGTTTCCCGTGATATCTACGACCAACTCTGCGTCGTTTTCTTGTAAAAGATCAATGTTTAGAATGTTCTCTACAGATTTTTCAACCTGTAGGTTTCTGCCTTGTACACCATCAATGATAGAAAAACTTCTAGACGTATCTGGCGAATAGAGTAACTCAGGCTTCTTTTCAGGAACAAAAACTTGCTTTTGCAAGGAAGTGAGAGTACTCGTCACTGAGGCTTCATCAAAAGGGTTTTTTGGAAAATTGTAAGCGGATTTCGATAAAGTATACGAGAAAAGAGAAGAATACTTTGGTTCAGGAAAAGCTCTCAAAAATGATTCCTGTGTAATCAAAGAATTTGTCACAATCGTATACTCCTGACCGTTTTGTGTAACGATAATTTGTTTTGGGAGCTTGGACAGATAGTTCTGCATTGTAGAAAATCTTGCAGTGAATAAAAATTGGCGCCACGTTTCTACAACCAACACTCCAAGAACTCCAAAAAAAACAAAAAGTGTAAAAAGAAGAAAAGGGAAAATAAGAGTCTTAGATCGCATGATGGAATAAACCTTGTAGTTTGTCGTATAATTGGAGTACGTGATTGTTCTCACGTTACAACAAGCTTCACTATTATGGATACTACACCACAAGAATCTCAAGTCACAGAAATGATCTCAGAACCAATTCCAGATTTTGGAGCGAAAAACACGCAGACCTCAATTTCCGTGAAGAAAATTGGGGGTATCCTTTTACTCATTGTACTGGTTTTTAGTATTTTTGGAGTGGGATATTTTTTCTTTTCATCAAGAAACTCTGGAACGGTAGGGGGAAATTCTGAACCAAAACAAGTTACACTTACGTACTGGGGAACAGGAGAAAAAACTCCTGGTCTTACCCAAGCAATAACAAACTTTCAAAATCAGAACCCTGGTGTAACAATCCAATATAGTTTTCAGTCACAAAAAGACTATAGAGAACGATTGCAGAGCGCATGTAGTAGAGATCAGTGTCCAGACATTTTTAAGTTTCACCCCACATGGACATCGAGTTTTTCACAAGCCAATCTATTAAGTGTCGTTCCTGCAACACAGCTCTCAACAAGTACATATACATCCACTTTTTATCCAAGCGCGGTTTCTGATCTTATAACCCCACGAGGAGTAGTGGGGATTCCTCTTTCTACTGATGGGTTAGGTTTATTTATTAATACTCAAGTGTTGAAGGCATCTGGAAGAAGTGTCCCGACGACTTGGAATGATGTTCAGATACTCGCAAAAGAGCTTACTGTCCGTGGAAATAATGGAAGTATTGAACGGTCTGGAATTGCGTTGGGATCGCCTGAAAACGTCGATCATTTTTCAGATATCCTTACCTTGCTTATCTATCAAAATGGTGGCGATCCAGCAAAGGTAGAAGGAAATACACTGGTAAGTGACGCCATTCGTTTCTATACGCAGTTTATGAAGGAAGATAAAGTCTGGGATGAAACACTCCCGAACTCAACATACGCATTTGCGGTTGAGAAAACAGCAATGATAATCGCTCCGTACTGGAGGGTTGCTGAGATTAAACAGCTTAATCCAAACTTCGAATTTGCTGTCTATCCTGTTCCTCAGTTACCTGGATCCCCAGTTGCAATTGCAAACTATTGGGCAGAAGGTGTGTCAGCCTCATCAAAAGAACAAGAAACTGCATGGAAGTTTTTGCTCTATCTGTCTAGCAAAGAAGGATTAGAGGCGTTGTATCCACAAGCTTCAAGCACTGCTTTTATTGAAAAACCATACTCACGAGTTGACATGGGAGCAGAGCTTCTTTCTGACCCCTACGCTGGAGCATATATAAAACAAGCACCGTATGCCAAGACTTGGTATATGTCTTCTCGAACGTTTGACAACGGTTTGAATGATCAAATGATTGCAGCGTATAAGACCGCTATAGAGCTTGTACTCAAAGGAACATCTTTTGATCAAGTAGGGCCGAAGTTGTCCGCGGATATTCAAGCGATCCTCGCAAAATACACACTATCAAAATAAAGTCTACTACAATGAATATTCCCGCATATTTGACGCAAAATTAACGCAAGAAAAAAATATGAGTCATGCGTATCCATCATACTTATCTCCTCTGCCGTACTACGCATTGTCTGAACAAAAAGACATCATAAATCGAGTCATGCTGGCAAAAAAAGAGAGTTCAAAAATAATTCTTGCGTCTGGTGTATTTGATCTCCTTCACCAAGCTCACCTGGAGTATTTACAAAAAGCGAAGGATCTTGGAGGGTTTTTAGTGGTGCTGCTTGAATCAGATATTCGAACGACTGAGTTAAAAGGCGAGGGAAGACCAGTATGGAGTCAACAAAAAAGAAAAGAAGAAATTCTCAAACTAGGCTTTGTTGATGAAGTACTCATTCTTCCTCCAGAGTTCAAAAACCCGCTGCGATATGAAGAAATTGTCATTCTCTTGGAGCCTGATATCTATGCGGTTTCAAGCAACTCTGTCGCTCTAGATCATAAAAAGAAAATGATGGAAAAATATGGTGGTGAACTAAAAGTGGTTTTACAAGAAATTCCAGGTATTTCCACGACTAAAATTCTTGAAAATAGGTAGCAGTAACGTTACTTCGCTGTTTGTTCTCCTTGAAGAACTTTGAATAATTGCGTACGCTTCAAGCGTAAATCAGAAGAAAATTTTTATGAAGCAAGTTTTTTTTGACGTTGAAACAAAAAACACCTTTGATGAAGTTGGTGGATATTTCCCCGGAAAACTCTCACCATCTTTTGTGGGTGTTTGTGTGCGCGAAGGCTCGGAGGGCGATGGAGAGATGATTGAGATATGGGAACAAGACTTTTCAAAGTTGTGGAGAATCTTTGAGTCTGCTGATCTCATTGTTGGGTTTAATAGTATTAATTTTGATATGGAAGTGCTTCGCTCTCTCTATCCTGGAAATGTTGATGATTTCCCGCATCTTGATCTTATGGTTCGTTTTAAAGAAGCAACAGGTCATCGAATTGGTTTAGATTCATTGGCAAAAGAGACATTAGGAAAAGGAAAAACAGGACACGGTCTTGATGCAATCAAGTACTATAAAGAAGGTAGATTACAAGAATTGTCAAAGTACTGTTTAATGGATGTCGAAATAACTCGAGATTTATATGACTGGGGAAAAACAAAAGGAAAGGTGAAGTTTAAGAACAAATGGAATAGATTAATAGAATCACCGGTTGATTTTTCGTATGCAGCGAAGAAATTTGCTGGAACCCAAATGACACTACTTGGAATTTAACTAACTTTTGTTTCCCCAATTTTTTCAAGCATATCAGAGAGTTGGTGTGTGGGGATTTTTGTAAAGTCTATTTTTTCTCTCTCTGCAATAATAATTCCTTCCACGATCCGACGTGCTCTTCTCGCCTCTTCTTTATTTAAGGTATCAATGTCTAAAACATTTTGTGGGAATTTTCGGTCAACAATATGAATTGAGGCAAAGAGTAGCGATTCTTCGATAATAATACTTAAGAGATCAGAAATCATTATGCTCTGGGTTTGTCTCTCAAAGAAGAAGTAGCGCTGCGTTATTGAAAGTTTTTTGCTACTAATTGTTAATCTATCAGGAAAAAGGTCGAAAGGGAAAACGCTTTGGCACGTAAAGACGGGCTCAGTATCTTTTTGAGCTAAAACCTCCATTTTCTCAACCTCTTTTTGGCGGGCTTTTTTTTCAAGTGCCTTTGCAGGGGTTGTGAAGATAACTTGACTTGGGAGGGTAGAAGTACTCATGTGACTATGATGAGTTATAAATATAATCACAAGTAAAAGATTTTGTAAGAAATATGTAAAAACTAGTGTACTATTGGCCATATGATCGAACTCTCAAAACAAAAAAAACGATGTCATACAGTAAGTGCGTGGACTCTGTATAAAGAAAAAATACTTTTGGTGAAGCATAAAAAGCTTGGGATTTGGCTTGCACCAGGGGGACACGTTGAGGAAAATGAGTTGCCACATCAAGCTGCAGAAAGAGAGTTTTTTGAAGAAACTGGAGTACAAGCGACAGCTCTCTCAGCTTTTTCATCAAGTGTTTTTGCAAAAGATTCTCACTATCTTCCATTGCCGTTTTTTTGTCATGTCCATGATATTAATAAACCCCGAGAGGGATCGTTTTGCCAAGAGCATTACAGCTGGGGTTTTTTTGTACATGTTATTGATGACTCAGGTTTTGGCATGAATGATGACGAATCAACTGATATTTCATGGTTTACGCGAGATGAAGTTATGAGTCTTGAAACAGCTCCCGCTATTATCAAAGAAGCTCTATTTGTCTTTGACAACTTTCCTACAACACATAGTTTCTTGAGTTGAAGTATAATAAGCGTTCCAATGTCCTTGCGCATTTCAAACCTTCACGCATCTATTGCTCAAAAAGAAATTCTTCACGGTGTAGACCTAACGATACAACCGGGTGAAATTCATGCGCTCATGGGACCCAATGGGAGTGGGAAGAGTACACTCGGATTCACCCTAGCAGGGCACCCTGCCTATACAATTTCACAAGGTGATATCACTCTTAATGGAAAAAAGCAAAATGAGCTATCTCCTGATCAACGTTCACAAATGGGACTTTTTTTGGCATTCCAGTACCCTGTGGAAGTTGCAGGAGTGAGAGTACAGAATTTTCTACGGGTTGCCTATGAACAACGATTTAAGGGGAAGCCTGAAAGAAAATTTCCAACCGCATTGGCTTTTCGCAAGCACTTGGCAAATCTTGCAGAAGAGCTACAAGTGAAACCAGAACTGTTATCGCGTGGGTTAAACGAAGGTTTTTCTGGAGGTGAGAAAAAGCGCCTGGAGATACTGCAAATGGCTGTGCTTGAACCAAAGTACGCAATTATGGATGAGACAGACTCTGGTCTTGATGTGGATGCAATGAAAGCAGTGGCACAGGGTGCAAAGAAAATAGCAGAAAAATTTCATACTGGAATTATTCTTATTACCCACTACCAACGAATTCTCCAGTACATTCAGCCGGATTTCGTTCATGTGTTGATCGATGGGAAAGTTGTGAAGAGTGGAGGAAAAGAGTTGGCAGAGCAATTAGAAAAAGAAGGATATAAGAAAAATAGTTCAAGTACGGGGTAGTACACAGCATCTTTTCTAGCATTCAAAAACACGGTGTATACAAAAAAATTCAATATGTCTCGTTTCGCGAAAAAATCCACAAGTACACTTGATGACACAGTTGTTGATCATGAGTACAGTGCTGGTTTTTCGTACCCCACTGACAAGTATGCATATATTTCCAAACCAGGACTTACAAAAAAAGTGGTCGAGTATATTTCTCACATTAAGGAAGAGCCACAGTGGATGCTTGATGTGCGCCTAAAAGCGCTTGAGCAATTTGAAGGAATGAAAACTCCTATTTGGGGTGGAGAGCTTTCCCAAATAAACTATGATGCAATTCACTACTATCTTCGTCCAACTGATAAAGCAGGAAAATCCTGGGAAGATGTACCAGCAGATGTAAAAAAAACATTTGATCGTTTAGGAATCCCACAAGCAGAAAGGGAAGCATTAGCTGGAGTAAAAGCGCAGTATGATTCAGAAGTTGTCTATGGGTCACTTTTGAATATCTGGGAAAAAGAAGGAGTCGTATTTTTATCAATGGATGAGGGCTTAAAACAGTATCCAGAGCTTGTGAAAGAATACTTTGGGAAAAACATTCCTTCTGCAGATAATAAATTTGCTGCACTCAATACAGCTGTTTGGTCAGGTGGTTCTTTTGTGTACGTCCCAAAAGGCGTTCATGTGAAGATGCCCTTGCAGACGTATTTTCGCATCAATTCTCCAAACGCCGGTCAGTTTGAACGAACTCTCATCATCGTTGATGAAGGAGCGTCAGTTCACTATGTTGAAGGATGTACCGCTCCGGCTTTTTCCTCTGGCTCACTGCATTCTGCGGTCGTAGAAATATTTGTGAAAAAAGGCGCTCGCTGTCAGTACACGACAATTCAAAACTGGTATAAGAATGTCTATAACTTAGTGACAAAACGTGCTCGAGTTGAAGAAGAAGCCACCATGGTATGGACGGACTTTAATATGGGTTCAAAACTTACGATGAAATACCCATCTTTTCTTTTAGTAGGGAAAGGGGCAAAAGGGGAAACCCTTTCCATGGCGCTTGCTGGCGCTGGGCAACATCAAGATACAGGAAGTAAAGCAATTCATCTTGCTCCGCATACAAGCTCAACAATTATTTCAAAGTCCATTAGTAAAGATGGCGGTCGAACAAGTTATCGAGGGATGGTAATGGTCTCACCTCAAGCACATCATAGTAAAAACACCGTCGTGTGCGACGCCTTACTTTTAGATGGGTCATCTCGATCTGATACGTATCCAGTTGATCGAATACTTAATGATCAAGTGGAAATCCAACATGAAGCAACTGTCAGTAAAATTGGAGATGAGCAACTCTTCTATCTTATGAGCAGAGGTGTTACTGAAGAGGATAGTCGCAAGATGATTGTGAATGGATTCGTCGATGATTTGATTCGAAAGCTCCCACTTGAGTATGCGGTTGAAATGAACAGGCTTATTGATCATGAAATGGAAGGCTCTATAGGGTAACCGCATGCACTTGGCGCAGAACAGACTATGAAGCTAGTAGAAATAACAAAATCAGGGAAGTATCTTGTGGAAATTGCTCATCCAGGGGAAGAGGTGAAGATTTCAGGGTTTTTTCATGCGAAAAATACTGATGAAATTGATATACATTTAACAATTATTCACAAAGCACCACACACAAAATCAAATGCGGTTTTGAAAGGAGTTGCGCAAGATCAAAGTAAAATTCGGTTTTTTGGTCGTATTATTATTGAAGAAGGTTGTGGTGACACGCAGTCATTCTTAGAAGAGCGAATACTTCTTTTATCTGACAAAGCAAAAGCAGAAGCAATTCCAGAGCTTGAAATACAAACTGACGATGTGAAGTGTTCTCATGCTGCCAGTATAACGAGGATTCCAGAGGAACATCTGTTTTATCTTCAAAGTAGAGGCTTATCCAGTTCTCAGGCACAAAATATGGTTATTGAAGGCTTTTTAGAGTAGAAGCGTGCATTTCCTGTTACAATATCGTCATGTTTGATCCTCAAGTAGTACGACAAGATTTTCCAATTTTTTCACAGCCACATCCAAGTGGAAATCCTTTGGTGTATCTTGATAGTGCAGCAACAAGCCAAAAACCAAATGAAGTTATTGATGCAATTTCAGCGTACTACAAAACAAGTAACGCGAATGTTCATCGGGGAATTCATTATCTGGGTGACAAATCGACACAGATCTGGCATGAGTCTCGAAAAACGGTTGCGAATTTTTTTGGAGCAGATGCAGATGAACTTATTTTCGTTCGAAATACGACAGAAGCTCTAAACCTCATTGCGTACTCTCTTGAAAGTACAATTCATGAAGGAGACTGTATCCTTTCCACAGTCATGGAACATCACAGTAATTTGGTACCTTGGCAGGAACTCGCGAAACGAAAAAAAGCCAAAATTGAACTTATTCCTGTACACAATGATGGCACACTTGATCTTGAATGGCTTCAATTAAAAGTACAGAAAGACGGATCACGAATTAAAATTCTTGCGTTCTCTCATGTATCAAATGCACTTGGAACCATTAATCCTATTTCAAAAATTGTTTCAATGCTTCAAAAGCAACACTGCAAACCGTTTGTTATTGTTGATGGAGCACAAGCCACCCCACATATGTCCGTAGATTTTCATACACTGGGTGTGGATTTTTATACAGTCTCGGCTCATAAAATGTTGGGACCAATGGGAATAGGAGCTGTATTTGTCTCAAAAAAAAACCTTGGAGAACTTGATCCTTGGTTATTTGGAGGTGGGATGATTGGAGAAGTTTCCCAAAGTAGCGCGACATGGGCAGAAGACATGGAAGATCGATTCACGGCGGGTACACCTGATGTGGCAGGAGCAGTAGCTTGGAAAGCAGCGTGTGAGTATTTGAAGCGTCTAGGAATGGGTAATGTTTTTCTTCATGATCAAGCCATGGTTCATTATGCGCTTGAAAAATTATCATCTATTCCTGAAGTGCGTATCGTCGGTCCAGTATCAGCAATAGAGCGATGTGGTTCTGTCTCATTTGTCTATACAGATGTACATGCACATGATGTTGCCCAAATCCTTGATAGCCAAGGAGTTGCAGTGCGCTCTGGACACCACTGCACAATGCCTCTTCATACCCATATGGGGTTGGCAGCAACGACGAGAGCAAGTTTTCATGTGTACACCACGAAAGAGGATATTGATCACCTTGTGAGCGGGCTTTTGAAAGTGAAAGAGGTCTTCTATGGATGAGCTTTATCTTGATACCATTATTGATCGATATAAGCACCCTACGAATAAAGGAAAAATTGCTGGTATCCCAGAAGGATATAAACTTGAAAAAAAGACTGCAGTGAATACGAGTTGTGGAGATCAATTTTCAATCGAAATTCTTTTTGCAGACGATATTGTGGTGGACGCAAAATGGAGTGGGGAAGGGTGTGCAATAAGCACAGTATCGGTGGATAGTTTTTGTGAGTGGATGGTTGGAAAAAAAAGACAAGAACTAGTGACTGTCGACAAACGTCTTATTAATATTCTGACTGGAATTGAAGAGATTACACCTGCTCGAGAGAAATGCTTATACCTCTCTCTGAGACTGTTAAACTCTTCTTGAAGAACCTTTCATTTTTTTGTTTTTTAGAATCGCCATTATATTGGCGGATTCTTCCGGAGTAGTCATATAGATCAATCCTTCATTCTCTAGGGATACGAAAATACCATGATTAGAGATAATCTCCATAACACTCATTAGTCTCACTTCAGTATCTTCTTGAAGATCGAGAACGTAGGTAACTGAGCTGTTTTCTCTCATAGGCATTCATTTTTACACAAAAACCACTCCAAAACTGTAGATAGAGTTGTTCCTTTGTAAAAATGCTCCAGGATAATAAATACAAAACATCTACTGAAGATGTAATAGATGGCAATTCGTATAGGCAAACTGCTTGTAGTATTTTCTCCTGTGGTTCCAGATTCGTCAACCTTGAGATAGAATACGACCATATGATCATGGCCGTTGGATCTACCAACCAAGTTAAAGTAAACGCAGTCAAACAAGCTATTTCCCACATGTGGAAGGATGCAGAAGTATATGGCTTTGAAACTGATAGTGGCGTTGGTCCACAGCCTCATTCTGATCACGAGACATACGTAGGTTCTCGAAACAGAGCATACTTGGCGCTCATGGAAATGGAAAAGAAAATTGGAAACAAAAAAGGTGGGGAAGAGATTTTGGGAGTAGGTCTTGAAGGTGGAGTCGATGAAACTGAAGATGGATTGATGAATGTGGTCTGGTGCAGTGTGGTTGATAAGCATGGAATGTTTTTTAGTTCATCAGGAGCCCGTTTTATTTTAGATGATGAGATTGCCTCAAGAGTGCTTGCAGGAGAGGAAATGGGGCCAATTATGGATAGTATTGTGAAAGATAAAGATACGAAAACAAAACAGGGAATGATTGGGATCGTAACTGAAAATTTTTTCAATCGTACTGATGAATATGCTTCGATTGCTCGGCTTACAATAGGACTGTGGTATGGACGAAACTGGAGAGGAAATCTATAGTATTTTTCAGTGACAACTGAGGATTCCTGCAGTATACTTGCTCGTATGCCTGTTTCCCTCTACACAGCAAAGATTTCAGAAAAACAAGTAATCGGAGAAAAATTCTTGTTTTTGAAGCTAGAGCTACTTCAACCAAATAAAATCGTATTTGACGCTGGTCAATATATTTTGCTGAACTGCCCAGATATCCCTCAGAAGCGTCAGTATTCAATTACTTCAGCTCCCAGACTTGATCATGCAATAGAGCTTCTTGTAGAAGTGCTTCCCGATGGTAAGGCGTCTGGATATTTACAGCGACAAGAGCCTGGTGCAGATATTAGTTTCTATGCACCAGCAGGTGAATTTACGATAAAAGAAGAAGTTTCTGCGACTCAAGATCCATTGGTTTTTATTGGGACAGGTTCTGGAATTGCTCCGCTTCGTAGTCTTATTTTAGATCAACTGCGTAGCAAACAAACAACACGCCAAATATTTTTATATTGGGGCATGAGAAATGCTGAAAATCTCTTTTGGCTAGATCAATTTGAAGAACTGCATGATAATTTCCCCAATTTTCAATACCACATTACTCTTTCACAAGCAAATGACGACTGGAAGCTTTGTCGTGGTAGAGTGACTGACTGTCTCTCGGTTCATGACATGTTGCCAAACGCACACTACTATCTTTGCGGAAACCCACACATGGTTGAAGATGTTATGAAGGTTTTGTCGACAAGGGGAGTGGATGCCAGCCGTATTCACCATGAAAAATTCAGTTAAAGAAAGGTTTTATGTCAGATACAACTCAACCAGCGACTGGTGATATTTCACAAGCCCCAACGGATAAAACATCAGGACCAGGAAAATATCGAGTAAAAGTTATACGTTCAAAGTGTATTGGAGCAGCGTCTTGTGTTGCAATTGCACCAAAAGTATTTGGTTTAGATGAAAAAAACCTGGCGTTTGTTATTAGTGAAGATGAACTGGATGATATGAAGCTTCTTGCCGCTCAGAGCTGTCCAACAGCAGCAATTATCGTGGAAGAGTTTGAGACCGGTAAGCAAGTTTGGCCAGTGTAATCAGTTGCTCATACAAGTATCTTCTTTTTGTCTCAGGAAAAATTCAAAAATTCTAGTGTACAATTGCTTTCTATGAAAAATCTTGGTTTACTTATTGGCTCTTTAGTACTCACTCTAGTGATTGTGATTGCAGTCGCGTTCCTGTTCACAAACAAAGCGAATGCCCCAATTCTTCCCTCTGATCCCATCACTGTAGAAGGAGAAGAGTTGCACGTTCGAGGAAAAGAAGATGCTCCTATTACCATTGTTGAGTTTTCAGACTTTCAATGTCCTGCTTGTAAGGCAACACAGCCTTTACTTGAAGAAATTTTACAAAACTCCTCAGATAGTGCCCGACTTATTTATCGTCACTTTCCACTTCGAAGCATTCATAAAAACGCATTTGCAGCGGCAAAAGCTGCCGAAGCAGCCCATAATCAATCGAAATTTTTCGAGTATCACGATAAATTGTTTGACTCTCAGCTAGACTGGGAAGGAGAAGCAGACCCGGCCGCAAAGTTTGAAGCTTACGCAAAAGATCTCGGACTTGATGTTGAGAAGTTTAAGAAAGATTATCAGGACAAAACATTGGAGGAGAGGATTGTTGGTGACGAAAATGATGGAAATTCATTGGGCGTAAATTCCACTCCTACATTTTATGTTAATAACGTAAAAACAGAGGTATCTGATCTGCAATCAGCCGTCGAGTCTTTGAAGTTGAAGTGATGAAAAAAACTATCTCTTTGTCCTCTTGACGTGGAAGTAGAGACTTGCTATTGTGAAGCTCGAGTCCAGCCTGGTGCCAGAGGCAATCCAGGATACAATTATTTAATAAAAGGAGGGAGCATGGCAGGAACGCTTCCGTATACAAATTCTAAGGGTCAGACTTACTATCTTCACACACGTGAAGTTAAGTTGAAAAATGGCCGAGTACAGCGTATTTATTACTTCGCACGTGATCAGCGCGATGGATTACTCACTGAAGTTCCAGCTGGTTATATGGTCATAGAGACCAAGCGAACAGGAATGCCGGTGCTTAAAAAATCAGCACCAGCAGCCTAAGAAGTGAATAGGTTTTTAAAAAAAGAGGCTCATCTGTTGATGGGCCTCTTTGAGTAAGGAGACACTATGGGCGAGTTTGTAACACAAGAGCAGGTGTATGAAAGACTGCGAAATGTAATTGATCCGGAATTACATATTAATATTGTTGATTTAGGGCTAGTCTATAAAGTAGTCATTCAATCTGAGATTAAACCAAAAATTTGTATCACGATGACATTAACAACCCCTGGATGCCCAATGGCTTCGACGTTTGAAATGATGGTGAAAGATGCGCTGTATGGTCTTGAAAATGTTGATGTTGATAAAGAAGTACAAATCGTTCTGACGTTTGATCCTCCTTGGGTGAGTGACATGATGAGTGAAGAAGCCAAGGCGGAACTCGGATTATAATTTTCTACCTTTCCTCTGGTATAATTCTGAAGTGTATGGAGAGGTCGCATAGTGGTCTAGTGCGGTTGTCTTGAAAACAACTAAGGGTGAAAGCTCTTCGTGGGTTCGAATCCCACCCTCTCCGCATCGGCTAGAATTTAGCAAATTGTTCAATTCTAGATGATATGGACGAGATGGAATCGTGGCTTGTCCCGAATCTACGATCAAGCACGTAGTGCCTGATCCATGCCCCTTGGGTGCCACCCTCTCCGCTAAAATCAAAAAATTCTCACAGGACTGACTAATTCCACTTAGATTGATAGGAACCACTAATTTTCATGATTTGAATTTTTTTGGTTTAACGGCAGCAGAAAAAAAACAAGTTTTCATGTAACATAACAAGTATGGAAGTAGTTAATTATCTAGGAAAAAAAGACAAAGAAGTCACTTCTTTATCAAAAATAGTTGGTGGAATCAGTTTGCTTGCCTGTGTGATTCTGATAACTGTGATATCTATTCAAAATAGGAACCTTCAAGAGGAACTAGCCTTTCAAAGTTCACAGTTACAAACAAAAGTTCCAAATATGAAAGAAGAAAATAGTAGATCTACGGAAGAGGATTTTATTAAAGAAAAGGAAACCAACTATTTTGTAGAAAATATACTTCCTCAGTATCCACAGCTCGAGAACATTTCCACAAATTCAATTCTTAATATATACACCTTTGGTCTCAAAGGACTGGAAGGTCAATCATCTGGGTGGCTAATTGAGACCGATCATAACAATGATCGATCTTACTATTTAGTTTCTAGTTTAGTTCAAAAAAAGCTGACGGATGTAATGGTGCCTTATAGTGGTGAGAATTCTGTATGTACTATCACTCAAGTAGTAACGACTGGAAATGAGAGTGGTCTAGTTAGAGCGCTTTTGGATAAGAATGGTTATATCGTTATTTCTGGAGAAAATTGTAAAACATATGGTGGTGGCAACTCTATTTCTACTTACTCTCTAAGCACGGGAGAAAAGATTAAAATAACTGGAAATTTTAATGTTACTGGCACAACTTGGAACGGCACAACATCATCCGGAACAGCCACCGGCAAATTAATAGGTATTTATGGAATAAATAATCCACAACTAGTTGTTAGTTATGGAGATGATTCATGGAAAGGCACTGTGGAAGAAGTTCGTCAGATCGCTTTTTTTGATCTACAAACAGGAAAACTCATTAGAGTGGAGAATTTTAAGTAAAAAACTTCTCAATAATTTTTAATATTTTATAACATTGCACGGGCTTGAGACCCACCCTCTCCGCATTACAAGTATACAAAGAAATTAAGATGGTAAAACACACAACAATTAGCGAGTTTTTAGATAGTCTTGAAGATAATCAACGAACACAGGTTGAATTTGTCAGAAAAATTATTTTGAATGCAGAACCAGAACTAGCTGAAAATATAAAGTGGAATGCACTCAACTACGTCTATAAACAACATGATCGTCTGACCTTTACTATCCTGAATAAAGAAAAAAAGGTCGCTCTAGTCTTGCATAAGGGAACACAAGAAAAAGAAGACAAAAAAGCAAAGCCTATCATGAATGAGGAGTCCGGAATGGTGAAGTGGCTTTCAAATATACGAGGAATCATCATTTTTGATGATCTTGAGGAAATCACGCAGAACGCACCAAAGTTAAAAGAAATCCTCATCCAGTGGCTTCGTTTGTAATCACTTTACCAGCAATACAATCTTTCTCAAAAAAATCACCTGCAAAAACTGGGATGAAATAGTGAATGCTTTTTGTTGAGAACCATAGGGGAATGCCCTGGTTTGATTCTTTTTTCCAGAAGTGTTAAACTACACTTTAGTTACGAGGTTATTGAAAAGGTGGGGCTCCCACCTTTTTTTACAGCAAGAAGTACGTACGAAGGAGTATTTTTATGGCCGCTTCACAATCAAATTCATCAGCCAGATCGGAATTTGCATCTGCACTTGCTCAAATCGCATCAGAGCGTGGAATCGAAGTCCATACGATTATTGATGCGATCAAAGAAGCAATGAAAGCCGCATTTCGAAAAGATTGGCAATTAGTACACTCTACAGAAGAGTTCAATGAAGAACAGTATGAGGTAGAAATGAATGATGAGACAGGAGAATCAAAGGTTTTTGATGTTTCTGTTACTCCGAAAAAAGATGTCACTCCACCAGGTTTTGGTCGTATTGCAGCGCAAACGGCTAAGCAAGTGATCTTGCAAAAGGTTCGTGAAGCAGAGAAAGATGCAATTATTGCCGATTACTCTGGAAAAGTAGGAACCCTTACTCCCGGTACGGTACTACGATTTGACGATAAGCATGTGATTGTAGATATCGGTAGAGGACAAGCCTGGATGCCGATTGAAGAGCAAATGCGAGGTGAATACTACAGAATAAATACTCGTCTTACGTTCTATATTAAGGACATTCGTGATACCCATAGAGGAAAGACAATTATCGTTTCCAGAGGAGATAAAAATTTAGTTGCAAAGCTTTTTGAGCGTGAAGTTCCTGAAGTAGGATCTGGTGCGGTAAAGATTGTCGCAATTTCTCGTGAAGCGGGAGTGCGTACAAAGCTCGCCGTTGCATCGTCACAAGAAGGGGTTGACCCTGTCGGAGCCTGTGTCGGACAAAAAGGAGTAAGAGTTCAAGAAGTCATCAAGGAACTCAACAATGAAAAGATTGATATTATCCAGCATGCAGAAGACGCTCGTATTTTCATTCAAACAGCACTTGCTCCAGCAGAGCACTTAAAAGTGACACTCGATGAAAAAGATAAATCTGCCAAAGTAGTCTGTCCAGATGACCAGCTCTCGCTTGCGATCGGTCGTAATGGACAAAATGCTCGCCTTGCAGCTAAATTAACAGGATGGCACATTACCATCGTTGGGGAAACAACTCAGCCAGAATCAGCCCAGACAGAGTTTAGTGCCGAAGAGCCTCAAGAAAATGTAGAGATAGCTGAATCAACTGTAGAAACTCAAGAAAACGCAGCATAAAAATAAAAAAAATGTCATTACTTACTCGTCCACCAGTTATTGCAATCATGGGGCATGTCGATCACGGCAAGACCTCACTTTTGGATGCAATCAGAAAGACTGATGTTGCATCATCTGAAGCGGGTGGAATTACTCAGCATATTGGAGCATATCAAATTGAGCATGATGGAAAAAAACTCACGTTTTTGGATACTCCTGGCCATGCGGCATTTTCGAAGATGAGGTCAAGAGGTGCAAACGTCACGGATGTCGTTGTGCTCGTCGTTGCTGCAGATGATGGTGTAAAACCACAGACAATTGAATCAATCCAGCATATCAAGCAAGCTGAAGTAGAGTATATCGTTGCCATAAATAAAATCGATATGCCTGGTGCAGACGTTATTAAAGTCAAAACCCAACTTGCTGAACAAGAAGTGTTCTTAGAAGGTTTTGGTGGAAATACCAGTGCTGTTGAAGTAAGTGCAAAAACAAAAAAAGGAATTACTGACCTTTTAGACCTCATTTTGCTTACTGCAGAAATTCAAGATTTAAAGAGTGATACATCCGAACCCTTTCGTGGTGTCGTTATTGAATCAGGAAAAGATGCAAAACGTGGTATTTATGCCACGATCTTAGTAGAGCAGGGAACTTTAAAAAATCGTCAAGATTTTTACTGTGGTCAACAACTTGAACGAGTTCGTGCCATGAGTGATGCAAGTGGAAAACTTGTGACAGAAGCATTGCCAGCAATGCCAGTTCAAGTTGTGGGATGGAGTCAAATTCCTGATGTTGGAATGAGTGTTCAAGCAACCAAGCACGGGGAAGAAAAACATGCATCACACACCGTTACGGCTGTTGATGATACAAAGCTTCGTCTGATGATTAAAGCTGATGTTGCAGGTTCTCTGGAAGCACTTTTGGGAAGTATGACTCCTGAAATTGCTGTTGTTGCATCTGGAGTTGGAGACATCAACGAATCAGATATTCTTCTTGCGCAATCAATGGGTGCGCGAATCTTAGGTTTTAGTGTCAAGTTTCCAAAATCTGTCGAGAGTTTGGCAGAGACACATCAGGTAAAAGTAAAAACATATCGAATTATCTATGAACTCCTTGAGGATCTAGAGAAGCAAGTGTTTGCCTTCTTAAATCCTAAAGCAAATGAACAAGTATTAGGAACCGCAGAGGTCATCGCCCAGTTTGAGATGAAGGGCGAAAAGATTGCCGGATGTAAGGTGACAACTGGAGAGCTTTCTAGAGGACAAAACATCTATTATCACTTAAAGCGTGATGACGAAATTATTGGTGATCCACGAATTCGTTCCATGAAACATGGGAAGCAAGATGTTGAGCTTGTCAAAGCACCAGCCGAGTGCGGTGTGGTCTTTCGTGGCACAGTTCGTTTCCAAATTGGAGATGTTCTTGAATGCTACACGATTAAAGAAATTTAACTTCTTTTTTATCATACGATCATCATGAATCGTCATACAATTGTTCCTGCCGTTCATCTATTTCTATTAAAGAAGAACACAATTCTGCTTGCACGTAGGTTTAATACTGGTTTTGAGGACGGAAAATATAGTGTTCCAGCTGGGCATGTTGAAAAAAATGAAACTCCATTTGAGGCTATTTTACGTGAGGCGAATGAGGAAATAGGAATTAATTGTATCGACGTTTCTACTCAGTTCACTCAAGTTATGTCTCGGAAAAATCCAAAAGAAGAGGGAGAACGAGTTGATTTCTTTTTTATCTGTACAAAATGGAGCGGAAATATTTGTAATAGAGAACCTAATAAATGTGACGATCTCAGTTGGTTTGCTTTAGATCAATTACCTACAAACACCATTCCATACATTCTTTTTGCGGTTGAGAACTATAAAAAATCTATTTTTTACTGCGAGTTCGGTTGGGAAAATGGACGATAGATCTTTTTTGTGAGATATATACCCCTATGAGAATGAAAAATAGGGGCACTACTTGGAGTACGGTTGCAGACTCTTTCAGTAGTAGGTAGCTTAAAGGGATGTACACGAGAGGTTGGAGATATCCAAACATGCTTGCTTCAGACGCCTCGATACGATTCTGTCCTTTAATGTACGCAGTCAACCCTATGATCGAGCCAAACAGAGCCATATAGAAGGCAATGAGCCACACAAATGGGTGTGTCAAATCATTTCCCATTGATTGCCACATCACACTGACTGATCCTCCAACCTCAAAGAGGCTAAGTACAGCAAAGGTGACAAATCCCACATAAAAACTTATTGTCGACACAAATAGAGCCGGTATCTTTTTGTACCAGCGTTTGGCAAGCAGAAAATAGACTGCAGTTGCGATGTTTTGGGTAAAAATCAGCGCATTTCCTGTGAACGTTCCTCCAAACATATGTTGTCCAGAAAAGAATGCTGGGAGAAATGTCATCGCAAGGGTTGCAATAAATGCAATGAATAGACCCATCCACTCCTGTCGTTCTTCTTTTTCTTGTAAGAACCAAATTCCACCAAGTGTGATGAAGAGCGGAGTGGTCGTTGTGATTAAACTTGCTTCCAGCGCTGTTGTTTTTGTTAATCCGATGTACAACAAACTCAAGGCAAGTGTGGTTCCGATCAACTCAAGCAGAAGGATACGAGGCAAAATAGTACGAAGATTCTTTATTTTTGGAAGGAAATAGAAAAGGACTGGGAGTGAGAGAATAATTGCCAACGCAAAGCGATAGAAAAGATAGCGAAATGGGGTCGTATCTGATAATCCAAGTTTGACGATAGGAAGGGCTGCTCCCCACGTAACTACGTTGATAAGAAGGAAGACATACGCTTGGAACCGAGAAGACAATTTCTTCATCACTCTAAGCGTAGCACAGAAAATTTATAATTTTTCTCTTGAGGCTACGATGTTTTGGAATCCAAAAATTTCATGGGTAAGTGGTCTATAGTTTTCAAGAGAGACCAGACCATGGGGAAGTAGTCGATAGAAATGAAATTCTGGAATCAGTTGCATAAAGTCATAGAAGAAACTTTTTGAAATGACATTCATTTCATTAAATTCAAACTGAATGATATCAATCATTCCACGTTGGATAGTTTTTTTGGCACCCAGCAGAACTTGAAGCTCATGTCCTTCAGTATCAATTTTTAAGATGTCTATATGAGTGATCTTTTGTTGTGAAACAAAAGTATCAAGTGTTTGAACAGAAACAGGGTAGCTTTTTGCTTTTTGGTTGTGGATCTTCTCGATAACGGCTTTATCCAGAGATGAAAGCGTGGATGTCGGCTGGGTTGATTTTAAAGGGGCATCATCTGCAAAGTCCCAGAGTTTCTTTGTTGCATTTTTTTCACCCAGAGCTATATTACAAAGAATTAGTTTTTTGCGTCGAGTTGCTTTGGGATACAGGGAAGCAAGTTTTTTGAAGGTATCCGGATGTGGCTCACAGGCATAAATCGTCGCTTCTGGAAAAGTAGTAATACCAAAGATATCAGTATTGGCTCCAACATCGATAATAGTTTTCACCTTCTTTCTTCTCGCTACCTCTTTCATAAACCAGTGCTCACCGGTTGCTTCAGGGCCGTTCGCATTTAGGATTCCTAAACCTCGCAGGGATAGTTTGTAGAGGTGAAGATTTATTTTGTACAGAGCCGGTCGAGCCATGAGGAAGCGGTAGAGGCGAAGAAAAAATTCCATAGCGTTTATTCAACTATTTTGTGTTCTTCCAGCCATTTATCACTTCTCTCTTGGGCTCCATATATTTCTTTTAGTAAAAGTGTGTCTCTATATAACGCGATCCGAAAGTATCTTCTGTATCTTTCTTTGAATTCAGGTGGTAAATCCTCCAGAGAAGAGACATAGTGAACAATTGGTAGAATGACAGAAAGAAATTCTTGTTTCCTCCAATCATTAATTTCTTTGAAGGTTAACTCTGAAAGATCTGTTCCTTGCCCGATTGGTCTTATTGTTTCTGACATTAGAATGAATTCTATTTGAGATTAGGAATATATGCTCAAAGGGAATGTCCGACTTCGGTGGATCCTCACAACGCTCGAGATTCGGACTACAGTCACAAATTCTCCCAAACCCCAGAACATAAATAATCCCATCTTCGATGGACTTATTTATGTTGCGGAGAGGGAGGGATTCGAACCCTCGTGGGATTGCTCCCCAGCCGCTTTCCAAGCGGTGGCACTAGGCCTCTATGCGACCTCTCCAGGGGGATAGTATATCAAGAGATCTTGAGAGTGTAGAGAGACAACAAATATTCGTATCTCCGCATATTTACCGCTTTTTCACCGCAGGTATTCTTCACATTGATTCTTCAGATGAAATTCTCTATTCTTCCCTCATATGATATATCTTGGTGCAGATCATGGGGGATTTGAGTTGAAAGAAACGATAAAGCAGTGGCTTTCGCAAAAAGGAATTGCCTCTGAGGATTTGGGTGCGTCAAATCTTGATCCAAACGATGATTATCCGGACTATGCATTTGCTGTTGCGCACAAAGTCGCAGAGAGTAAGGATAATAGAGGGATTTTACTCTGTAGATCTGGTGGTGGAATGACAATTGCAGCAAATAGAATACACAACGTTCGTGCTGTCGATGTTTTTGATGAGAAAAGCGTCAAGCATGCGAGGGAACATAACAACGCGAACGTTCTTGTGTTGGGCGCTGACTGGATTGACAGCGACAGTGCAAAGAAGTTTGTTGATCTTTTTTTGGAAGCCCCATTTACTGGGGAAGAGAGGCATCAAAGAAGAATTGAAAAGCTTGAACAGTAACTTTTTATCCCCGATGGGAATGTTTTGGTGCGTGACCACCAAGATAGTACTTCTTAAACTCAAGTTGTAATGTATAAAACTCTTTTCTAAGGATTTGTAGTCGTTCTTCTTCTCTGAAGATATACGCCTTTTCTGGAGTAGGAGCTTTCATCTTTGAAACGAGAGTGTTAAGAATATTACATATTTTTAGAGCATCTAAAAATTGATGGTGCTCGGCGTCGTCTATTTTTTGCCTATTTTTCAATTTTTTGTGGAAATCATAACTTATCTTTTCTATTCTTTCCCGTATCTCAAAAATAATACCATCATAAGTTATGAGGGATGCTTACAAAACTTTCTTCTTCATCATCCATTTGGAAATAAGCAAGTTCAAAAGTTGCAAGATCATGTTGTAGTTCCTTTAACACTTCTTGTTTCAATTTAAGAAAAGATTTGCGTCCAATATCCCAAGGTAGAAGTTGAATCGATGAAATATCTGGGTTTTGTGCTCGTACCATTGTCGTTGGGTTTAGAATTGCAATGAGACTATCATGCAGTACTCTGATATCTGGATTATCTATTGCAGTTTTAAGGTACTTTACCTGCACATCTTCGATGTCACTAAAAACAAGAGGGCTGAACATGTAATCGATTTCTCCAACAATAAAAGTTTGCACTCTCTTTGCGGATACAAAAATGTTTTCTGGTTTTAACTTTCCGTTAAATAGTTCCATATTTGCCTTTTTTGTATACAAATTAAAAAATGATATAGTACGTATCATGTCCGCAGTTCAAATCATTCCAGCGATACTTTCTGACTCCAGCACAACCGTGCAGGAACAGATAAACCGTATTATAACCGAAAGTGCAACTAGAAGGGTACAGATAGATATTGTTGACCCAAGTTTTGCCGATGAAAGCACCATTTTTCCTGTGGATCTTCTCGAGATGGATCTTAAAGGATTGAGTGTAGATATTCACTTGATGACCAACGATCCAATTGACGAGCTAGTCGAGTGTGGACATGTTCCTGGAATTACCAACGTCATCGCTCAAATTGAGCGAATGGATAGTCAGATAGAGTACATTAGGCGATGTCAGGAATTTGGTCTGCATCCTGGGTTTTCCCTTGATCTCTACACACCTGTTGATTCCATTGAAGAAGAGGCTCTGTCAGAGCTTTCGGTCATTCAGGTGATGGGAAACAAAGCTGGAGTACAAGGGCAGGAGTTTGCAGGCGCCCGAATTCTAGAGAAGATACAACAACTTTCAGAAATACAAAAGAAGAAACAGGCATCTTTTGTCATAAGTGTTGATATTGGGATGACACCGGAAACCGCTACAAACTGCATTGAAGCTGGCGCAGGTATGATTGTGGTCGGAAGTTTCCTCTGGGGCGCTTCAAATTTGCAATCGGCGATTGAAGCATTTTCTGTTTCCCCGTAAGATGGATATGCATATGATGCATATTTCCTCTAGTGTCCCAACCCCAAAGTATTCTCCATACATAAAAAGAGTTGCTATCTTTGGTGCTGCAGATGTGAACGATAGCGACCAAGTCTATAAAGACGCATTTCAGGCAGCTCAACTTCTTGCCAAAGAAGGAAAAATTATTGTTGATGGTGGAGGGCCAGGTGTGATGCTGGCTGCAACTCAAGGTGCTAAGTCTGTCGGAGGGCACACATTAGCTGTCACTTTTTATCCAGAGGATATGCCGAATTTTGAAGGTAGAAGTGAAGATAATATTGTAGACAAGGAAATTAAAACAAAAAACTATATCGAGCGCATGTTTACCCTTATGGATAATGCGGATTCTTTTGTTATCTTCAAAGGCGGAACAGGAACGCTCTCTGAATGGACGACAGCTTGGCTCCTTTCGCATCTCTACTTTGGAAATCATAAACCGTTTATTCTCTATGGAGAATTTTGGGAGGAAGTTATTGCGGTCATTCAAAAACACTTCCTTATTGGAGATCAAGAAATGCAAGTCTTTCGTGTCGCGCACACTGCCCAAGAGATGTTGTATGCGCTTGATGAGTATGAAGTGCAGATGAAAGAGCGATCCGCTACATTGAAAACAGAATAACACTATGGCTTCACCGTTTGATGTTGTTACCATCGGAAGTGCTGTCCTTGATCTTGTATTCAAGTCATCACAATTTACTCCCCACACACTGGACGGAGAGCTTATGCTCTGTGAAGTCTATGGGGGCAAAGCAAATGTAGAGGAAGCGAACCTTGGATCTGGTGGTGCGGGGACAAATGTTGCCGTCGGGCTGGCTCGACTGGGCATAAAGAGTTCTGTGATTGCTGAAATCGGAAATGATATTCCCGCCCAACTCATTATTGATGAATTGATGCGAGAAAACGTTGATACTTCTTTACTTGTTTCAGAACGAGATGAACAAACAGGGATGTCTGCGGTGTTAGTCGCATCAGATGGGTCTCGCTCTGCTCTAACATATCGGGGAGCTGCACATATGCTGTCTCCAAGTGATATCCCATTTGCAGGTCTTGAAGGTGTCTCTTGGATTCATCTCTCATCAATTGGCAATACCGATCTTATTCGAGAAATTTTTTTGTTTTGTAAGCAACACAATATCCGCCTCTCTTGGAATCCAAGTAAAGCAGAGCTTGAGGAAGTAAGCAAAAACTCCATTGGAGATTTTGAGAAGGCATGTACAGTCATATTCGTTAATGATCTAGAGTTTGATGCGGTCAAAGAACGACAGGCATTTCTTGAACAACTTGGTGAAACTTTGGTGATCACTAAAGGCAAAAAGGGCGGTGAGATCCGAACAGCAGGTACAAAACAAGAATACGAAGGTAAAGTTGTAGAGGTGGTCTGTGAACTTGGAGCAGGTGATGCCTTTGCAAGCGGTTTTATCGGCGCCTGTATACTGCGACTTCCGGTTGAGACTGCAATTGAGTGGGGTGTACAAAACAGTGCGAGTGTCGTCGGGAAGCTAGGTGCAAAAAAAGGACTCTTGTCTAGAGAAAAGATAACAGCATAAACCTCTCCTTCTTCTTTTCGTGGAACTTTGGTACTATCGCTTACGTTATGAAAAAACCATTTCAGATAGCAATTGATGGTCCCGTGGCTGCAGGGAAGGGAACCATTAGTAGACTTGTTGCAAAGCGACTCAATTTTTTATATGTCGACACAGGTGCGATGTATAGAGTAAGCGCGTATCTTGCGCATATCAATGACGTGCCTTTTGAAGACGCTCCTGCTGTTTTGCAGCTTGTTCAGGATCATACCATTTCAATGCGTCCACCCACTGAAGACGAGAACGATGGACGACAGTGCACCGTGCTTCTGGATGGTGATGATGTCTCATGGAAAATTCGAACTGAAACAATCAGTCGAGGCGCATCGATTGTGGCGGCGCATAAGATTCTTCGAGCAGAGCTTGTGAAACAGCAACGAGTGATCGCCAGTACGCAGAGTGTTGTCATGGAAGGAAGAGACATCACGTTCCGAGTACTTCCTGATGCACGACTGAAAATTTTTCTGACTGCCACCGATAAAGAACGAGCACGTCGACGAATGCTTGAATTACAAGAAAAAGGTGAAGATGTTACATTTGAGCAGGTTCACCTCGATCTTTTGGAACGAGACAAACGAGATATGGAACGCGATGTTGATCCGCTACACATTGTTTCGGATGCATGGGTACTTGATACCAGTACTCTTTCAATCGAAACTGTCGTCGAAATGGTCGTTACTAGAGTTCGTTCAATTGAGGAAAGTGAAAACATATGAGACTGTTAAAAGGAAAGAAAAAGAAAGAGCAGGAAGAGCTTCCAGAAGAAGAGGAAGTTGCTACTCGTAAGAAACCAAACAGGCAAAAGAAAAAAGAGGAAGATAAACCTCGAGATCCTACACGATTCCTTCCTGTGTTTTTTTTACTTTTATTTCTCTTTATCTCCTATTTGTTCTGGGTAAAGTAAGCCTGTTAGAGGTGTCGTTCTTGTCGTCTATTTTTCTCTTCCTTGTCCTTTGACTGGGCGAGGACGCTACATTCACTTGGCGGTTCTGTTCCGGGGAGAAAGTACTCAGTATATGAACTTGCACATCCTCCACAGGAGAGCAGCTTTGATCCAGAGCATAGTGTTGCCTTCACTAAACCATCTGGAACTGGAAATGTGTGTGCAGTTGCCTGTGGAAGAAAAAGTTTCATGATCTTTGCCCAAATAGGACTTGCGCCAATAATTCCTGAAGTCACTCTGCTCATTTGGCTGTTGTCGTTATTTCCCACCCAAACCGCTACAACATGGTTGCTGGTGTACCCGATCGTCCAATTGTCTCGTAACCCGTTTGTGGTTCCTGTTTTGACACTCACTTCTTGCCCGGGGATCGTGAGCACTGACTGGGTGCCAAACGCTGGAGATCGTGCTGTGTTATCTGACAGAATGGACGTAATTTGATAGGCGATACGCGGATCTATTGTTTGTTGACCACCACATGGATGTGGTGTTTGAATACATGGGTTTCTCACAAGCGTTTTCCCAGATGAATCTTTAATTTCTTTAATCCCCTGAAGTGGAACAGTGATGCCATTGTTGGCGAAGGTACTGTACGCGGTTGCCATATCTGTCATCAGTACTTCTCCACCACCCAGTGTTAAAGCCGGTCCAAATCGACGAGAGTTTTCCCAAGTAGAAATTCCCAACGCGCGGGCTTTTTCAATGAAGGTTGATAGCCCTATGCTCATTTCAGTTTTTACAGCAGGAATGTTATAGGAACTTGCGAGTGCTGTGCGAAGTGTCATCTTTCCATGAAAACGACCATCGTAGTTTTTAGGGGAGTATGGTTTTCCGCCAATGATAGGAATTGTAATGGGACTATCATCAAGTAAACTCGAAGGTGTAAACCCACGTTCAAGTGCCGCTGCATACATGAGTGGTTTAATCGAGCTTCCGGGCTGACGCTGCCGTGTTGTTACGTTTACTTGTCCATCATTTTTTGTATCAAAGTAGTCTTTGCTTCCAACCATTGCAATAATTTCCCCAGTTTTGGGATTGGTAACCAGAGCAGCCCCATTGGAGATACGAAGTTTTTGTAACGTTGCCACTTCATCACTGAGCAGTTTTTGTGCCTGTTCTTGCACTGAGAGGTCAAGAGTCGTTGTGATTTCCAGCCCGCCCTGAGAGAGGCTGGCTTCTCCGAATTCATCGATCAGTTTTTCCCGAATGTACATGACAAAATGAGGAGCTTTGATCGAAATGGGCGTTGGGTGGAAGGACAATTGTGTTCCCTTGACTAGTTCATATTCCTCAGGTGAAATTTTGCCATCTTCACGCATTCGCCTGAGAACTTCTCCTTGGCGAACTATGCCTTGTTCTGGAGATTCCCCAAAGGGACTATAGATACTGGGAGCAGCGGGAAGACCCGCAAGGTAGGACGACTCTGCGATCGATAAATCTTTGGCACGCTTTCCAAAATAGCTCTTTGATGCTTCCTCTATTCCATACAACGATCCTCCAAACGATACTTCATTGAGATACATTTCTAAGATCTCTTGTTTGGTGAACTCTCTTTCAACTCGAAGAGCAATAATCATCTCCTTGGCTTTGCGAACAAAGGTTCTTTCATTACTCAGTAGCGTGTTTTTCACTAACTGTTGGGTAATCGTGGATCCCCCCTGCATTTTGTTCAACTCAACCACTGATCGAAACGCACGCACAAGCCCGCGGGCAGATACACCGTGGTGCTGAAAAAATTCCTTGTCCTCAATAGAAACGAACGCATTGATCACATGTGGAGGAAGATCGGAGAGCTTAATGAGGCTTCTATTCTCATCCTTAAAAAAACTATACAAAAGTATACCGTTGCGATCATAAATTCTTGTTGTAAGGGAAGGAGTGTGGCGTCGAAGGTCTTGTGGTGTAGGGAGGTCTGTCAAAATATATTCATTGATTGTCAGCGCAATGTGCGCAGTTCCTAATATCACCAGACAGAGTGTGGCGAGTGGAACCCACAGGCGGCCAACGTATGACATAAACCGTGAATACAAAATGTTGTGCATACGATCTGCCAATTTTTTGAAGGAAGCAGACCGAAGGAAATAAAAACGAGCGATATGTGCAAGTGATTTTTTCTTTTTTTTCTGTACCGCTTTCTTTCTTGAAAAAAGAAGGACAGACGTTCTTTTTTTCTTTGGAAAAATGGAAAAAAGTGGGTTCCCAATTTTATTAAAAAATCGGCAGACAAAAGATATACCTGTAACGATATATAAAACCGCCCAAAAGAGCGGTTTTCCAACAGTCAAAAAGATTGTAGGTTTTTTTTTAATTCTCTTCATCATTGTCTCTTGGTCTTTGTGTGGCAAAAAACACCCATCAGATAAGTAGGCGTTTCTTTCTGCTCATTCAAAAACACTGGAGTTGTCTACATATAGCAATCCTTGTTTTAGCAGACAAGTAGGAGTGAGTGAGAAGCTTAGCGCATTGTTGCAATTGTCTGCCACAGGTCGTCGTAGTCACCTTCGTATCCGAGTGCCCAGATGGCGATTCCTGCAAGATTCGCCATCTCAACAAGGTCAAGTTTCGCACGTAGAGACTGAGGATTTTCAAAGTATAAGATTCGCTGTTGCCCATCACGTTCGTAGCGAACGTATGGGGAGAAGGCTGTCTTATCCCAGTACAGTTTTGCTTCTGGCCGAGACAAAATTGTTTGGACTTGTTGATAGGTTGCTGTGGTTCCGGTTTTGGGAATTGTAAACGACTGTGGGTTCACGGGATCTTCAACTGCCCAGTCATATCCGTAGAAGGGAATACCCAAGAGAATCTGATTTGAGGGAATTTTTTTTGTCAGCGCTTGCAAGTCGTTTAAGATATCTGCTTCCCATTTTTCGTCAGATTTTCCATACAGCGGCGAAACAGGACCAGATCGGGGGGAGACTCTGCGATGATAGTCGTATGCCATCATAATAAAGTAATCAACGTGAGGAGAAAGAAGTTCTACATTGGTGAGGCGGTCGATTTGGCCAGTATCTCCATAAATGGCAACTGTTAATAAAAATTCTGGATTTTTTTCCCGAGTTGCAGAACGAATAGTCGTGATAAGCGATGAGAAGTTTGACTGCAGTTCCTTCGAAACAATTCCGTTATATTCGATATCAATATTGATTCCATCAATAGAGTTTGTTTGTAATAGTTGTTGAATCTGTGAAACCAAGTTTTGGTGAGCCTTCACATCTTGGATAAAAACCGAAATATCCTCCTGAATCATCATTGAAAGCGTGAGTTCGAGCTGTTGATTTTCATTGAGTTTTGACGAGAGTGTCTCAAGCACTCCATTTTTGTAGGAGCTAAAGCCTGGATCCTGGGTGGATTTTGGAATTGAAAGAATGGTTCCATCTTTTTGAATGGTAAGCGAAAAATACGATACATGAGTGAGTTCTTTGGGGAGACGTGCTGTATTCTTTGTCCAGTAGGGGAGATATCCATACACTATTTTTTGTTTTTGTGTTGTAGGTTTTGGAGGAGGGGCTGCTTGCCCGAGTGGCTGCGTATGCAATCTTGATGAGTCGGATGCTTTTGAAGCGAAAAAAAACTGACTAACTGCAAAGGCAGTTCCCGCTAGAACTAGGATACAAGCACTGATAGAAAGTATTTTTTTCATCACTAATGTCACATTCCAGTTTCTCGTACTCTTGTTCTTCCATAAGGGATCGTAGTTGTCTCAAAAAGGCTGTTGCCTTTGTCGTCTACCGCTCGTTGACAGTCCACACAGTAGTCTTTCGTAAATGGATCTGAAAGTAGTAGTTTCTTTTCTAGGTTCAGACCATCAAGTGGATCTCCTTCTTTTGGTGGAATCCCAAGTGATGGGACGATCCACGTGTCGCGTGGAAGAGTATCGAGTGTTGTTGGCTCAGTCCCTTTCCAAAAGAATTCAGAACGTGTCGCACATGGTGCTACAGGGTCAGGAAGAAGTCCAGAAACGATACACACGTCTTTGCCAATAACATCATCTGGTTTTTCTGGCCATAGTTCTTTCTGGTCCTTGAGCACTTGACGCATAATTCCATTCCAGATTGGTGCTGCACCGGTAATACCAGAAACGAGAGAGCGATTCATAGGGCTGTTGTCATTGTTTCCTACCCAAACTGCAGTGAGATACTCCGGTGTATAGCCTACTGTCCAGTTGTCGCGCAAATCATTGGTGGTACCGGTTTTTACGGAGACCACTTGGCGAGGAACGACTAACTGCGACGATGGACCGAATGCTCCACTACGAGCATTGTTGTCCAGAAGAATATGTGAGACTAAGTATGCGGGTGCCCGGTTTAACACACGCTCGACAGTCTTTGTCACATCAAATGTTCCTGATGGACTCGCATTTTCTTTCGTCAACGTCTCTACTTCCTTTGCGACATCATCAAAATTATGCTCTTCTATCACTTTTCCTGTGAAGTCCTGAATTCGAGAAATAGGATTGATATTTACTCTGACACCTTGGTTGGCGATCGTTCCATAAGAGTTAGCAAGGTCGAGCATCGTGATTTCTCCACCTCCAAGAGTAAGTGAGAGGCCATATTTGCTTGGATCTTTCCAGGTTCGGATTCCCATGGCAGACGCAGTGGCAATGAAGTTTTCCAAGCCATTGAGTGCCAGTGTCTTGACTGCTCCGATGTTGTTTGAGTTTCCAAGTAAGAAGCGAAACTGTGTTGGTCCCTTAAACGTTCCATCGTAGTTTTTTGGACAGTAGTTTGGTTGACCATCAACTTGAAAACAGGTAGGGATGTCCAGAAGCATTGAGCTTGGAGTAAGTTTTTTGAGTTGCAGAGCAGTAACGTAGTTGAGTGGTTTGATCGAACTTCCTGGTTGACGTTCTCTAGTGGTTACGTTTACTTGTCCATCATGCGTGGCATCAAAGTAGTCACGGCTCCCAATCATGGCAAGAATCTCTCCGGTGTTTGGCTTTGTTACAAGTGCTGCTCCGTTTCCCACCTGACTGCGCGCAAGCTTATCGATTTCAGCGGACACTGTTGCTTGTACTCTTTCTTGTAAATCAAGATCAAGTGTTGTGTAGATACGGTATCCACCTCTAGATAGATCCAAGTCAGGATACTTTTCTTCCATGAGATCCCGAATATAAAAAACGAAATGAGGGGCTTTGATATCGATCTTCTTGGTCGCAAATTGAAGCTCTTCTTCTCCTGCTTTGTCAGCTTCTTCTTTGGAAATAAATTTTTCTTCGACCATACGACGCAGAACATCTTTTTGCCTGTTTTTCCCAAGTTCAGGTCTTGAGCCAAATGGTGAATATGCAGACGGAGCTTGGGGAAGCCCTGCTAAGTACGCGCTTTCTGCAAGGCTCAAATCTTTTGAATTTTTGTCAAAAAAGACACCGGCAGCCGCTTCAATCCCCCATGTTGTGCCTCCATATGGAATATGATTCATGTACATTTCAAGAATGTCATCCTTTGAGTATCGTGCTTCCGTCAAAACCGTGAGGACAGCTTCTTTTATCTTTCGTGTGACAGTTTTTTCTCGAGTTAAAAGTGCAGTCTTTACGAGTTGTTGAGTAATTGTTGATCCACCTTGGATTTTTTGTTTGAAAATGATATTGCGAACCGCTCGGATCATCCCTTCGATATCGAAGCCAAAATGGGAGTAAAAGCGTTGGTCTTCAATTGCGATTGAAGCCTGGTAGACGTACGGAGGGAGGTTTGAAAGCGCGATAGGGGTTCTGTTTTGATCACTATAAATCTCATAGAGCAGTTTGCCATTTCGATCAAAGATTTTTGAACTCACCGCATAGTTGTTTTCTTTTAACCTGGTAGGGGAGGGAAGGTCTTTGAAAAAATACGCAATTCCTCCAACCAAACACAGAAGTAAGATGAATGCGCCAACAAGTGCTACCCAAAACAATCGAGATTTTCTCCAATTTTTCTTGGTGCTTGTCTGTTCTTTTTTCTTTTTTCTTCTCTGAAGTATAGAAATAAATGAAAATCGAGAACGTAGTGACTCTGTTTTTTTTTGTTCAGGCTCTGCTGTTATTGCATGCGTAAGGTTTTGAAGAATGTGTGAATCGACAATAGGAGAAGCAGATACTTTTGCTTTCTTTCGTTTTCTTTTCTCTGTAGCACTGCTTCTTTTCATTGGGAAATTATATCAAAAAAGCCAGCTTCTGTCTGGTAAATTTCCCCTCCCTCTTTATTTCCCTAAAATCGGCATGTACGATGCGGGTATGCCCAAAGAGTCCTCAATTTTTATTTGTCAGCAGTGTGGATATGAATCGCCGAAATGGATGGGGCAGTGTCCACAATGTAGCAACTGGAATAGTTTTGAAGAAACCGTTTCGGTGAGCCGGACGAACGCAAAAGGGAAGGGAAGTTCAAGTTCTTTTTCTCCTCAAATTTTGCGTTTTTCCGATGTCAAAAACTATGACAAGGAACTGCGACGACTGGACACGAAGATGGTGGAGTTTGATCGGGTTTTGGGGGGTGGAATAGTGCTTGGTTCGGTAGTTTTGATTGGTGGAGAGCCGGGAATTGGAAAGTCGACGCTTCTTACCCATTTGTCATTGAATATATTGATGAATGAAGCAATTCATGTTGACAGTAAAAAACAAAAAGTGGAGCAAGATGCTTCAAAACAAACGGTTCTGTACTGTGCTGGGGAAGAGAGCCCTGAACAGATTAGTTTACGAATTCAGCGCATGAGTGCAGCAAGTTCCGTAGTGGATTGGAAGCAAAACCTCTTGTTTTTGACGTCTACGGATGTTGATGAAATTGTCGCTGCAATTGAGAATGAGAAACCGACGCTTGTTATCGTTGATAGTATTCAAACGCTCTCAACCCAGGATCTCACAGGGGCAACTGGTTCTATCGGACAACTCAAAGAATGTACTGATCGACTTATCCGCATTGCAAAGAAAACCGGGGTTCCAATCTTTTTGGTCGGACATGTAACCAAAGAGGGAACGATAGCAGGACCAAAAGTATTGGAGCATATGGTTGACAGCGTTCTGGAACTTTCTGGAGAACGAACAGGGCAGTATCGCATGCTTCGGGCAATAAAGAACCGATTTGGAGCAACTGACGAGGTTGGGATCTTTGTACACAGTGATGCAGGCCTGGAGGAGGTGAGTAACCCATCAGCTGCCTTTTTGGAAGAAAGTGTGCAAGGAGTTCCCGGTTCTGCTCTGGTGTCTGTCGTGGAAGGAACTCGACCAATCCTCATTGAGGTGCAAGCCCTGGTTGTACGTTCTCAGCTTCCTGTTCCACGTCGAGTTGCTCGAGGACTATCGATCTCAAAGCTTCAGGTGATCGTTGCTGTACTTGAGAAATATGCCAGATTGCCTCTGGGGACGTGTGATGTGTTTGTGAATATTGCCGGAGGGATGACGATCACAGAACCCGCTGCTGATCTGGGGATAGCGGTAGCAATCGCGTCATCGTATCAAGGGAAGGCGAGTCCCAAAGGAACAGTCTATATAGGAGAGGTTGGACTCTTGGGGGAGATACGCAAAGTCAGATTTGTTGAGAAGCGAACCAAAGAAGCAAAGCGACTTGGTTTTTCCTCAGTCATCGACAGCAGGGAAGGGAATGTGCGAAGTCTTCTTGCTGGTTTGTTCCCATCATCTTCATAAATGTCTTTTTTGAGTTTTTCTTCCGGTGTTCGCGACTCCTTGTTTTTGTGTGCAATTTTTTCCACGTAGTAGTGTGTGTTTTCCACTGAGGATTTTTCTATCTTTTCACTGTGGAAAACTAGAGAATTTTAGGAAGGGAATTGTTTGAAATAAATACTACGGGATGTTGTAAAACCAGCAAAACATTTATTATAGGTTGACATCTGCTGTGAGGTTGTTATAATGACCCTCAAGCTTCGTGTTTTTGGTAGATTTACTCGAGAAGAAATACGAAGAGAGCTTCCTTTTGAACAACGAAGGGAAGGGAAGAAGAAAAAGACAACAAAAAAAGCATTACTACCGCTGACTCTGACAAGACACGTGTAGCAATGCTTTAAGTTTAAGAGACCTGACTTTTTTCAGTTCCAAAAGTCACGGCTTCTCGTCTATCAACCTATCAATTCCTGACAGCAATGTCAAGGTAAAGAGGTACAACTATGGGAAGAAACACAAATGAACAGTATAAAAGTACTGCTAATATTGCTGGTAAAGGCAACATAAATGCCGAGTTACAGTCACGACGTCAAAGCAAGAAGGAACTTCAGCATTCCCCTAAAGCGATTGTGGCCAAAATGAGATTGCAATCAAGACAAGATGCAATGCGACTCCAATCAGTTCAAGAAGCCCATAGAACAAACAAATTTCAACCAGTTGATAGAAGTGATGAATCACTCTCAATATCAGAGGATATGCCTTTGCCTAGTGTTGACAGGCAGAGACACGTTCTTTGGCTTGGGGTCGCTAGTGGATTAACGCTTGTTGCTTGCAATCTTGTAAGTGGTCAGGCTGCGAATGTTTCAGAACAAGCAATTAAAGAGTTTTCAACGCGCGTACCCACAATGCAAGCAAGTGAGACAAGTACCCCCAGTGCTACACCCACATCAACAGAAACACCTTTCATAATCCCAAGTCCAACAGAAGCTCCTAGTTTAACTCCATCAAATACTCCTGAGCCATCTCCTAGCCCAACATTGACACTCACCCCAACCGTACCTCAGGTTGGTGAAACAATTTTTGGTACACCTTTACCAACATCAACAATTGTAGCGAATACAGTAGATCAAGCTTTCGCTTTAACACCAGAGTATAACGAGTCACATTCTTTAGATGTTTCAAAGCTTTCACTTGATGATGATCACTATGTGGAAAGTATCTCGAAAATGGATTGGGCATATACAGAATTTGGTCAGGAATTCCTTGATTATTCTCATGTGTATGAAATGACGCAATTGTCTGTCGAAGGGGAGAATGTTCCTACAGTTCACATGGGAATACATAATAGCGAGTTTGATCCAAATTCTCGAGAAAATTTTCGCATGGCCTTTTCATTGGTACGTAGTCAAGAAGAGCTTGTCCAAAAAGGAAGAGTTTTTTCTCAATCTCTTGTTCTATCTACAGATGAAGGAAGAGAAGGATTACTCGACTTTGATGGTAATCTTTCTGGTGCAGTGAGCGATATGTTTGTCCAGAGTTCTGATGGTTTGAAAAGAGCTCGAATTTCTGGCGTAGAAGGAACAGCAAATTTTGTTATAGAGTCACATGGAATAATCTCTCAGGTTGTTAAAGACCTTCCAGGCTCTCAAACACCTGAGCTACAAAATCAAATTACTCGAAGAGTGATTTTCGACATTTTTGAACGTCATTGGACAACAGGGGATGAGAGTTTTGATGTGCGATATAGAAATCCAGACGGAAGCTATTCTGTTGTTGCAACATACAACTATCCTGAGGAGAGTTGTTTGGTTCAAAAAACTCCTGCAACGGATGGAACGAATAATCCTTCCGGTCAAAATCGCATGCTCCTACAGGTTCCAGTATTGGATCAAGAGGGTCGTACGTCTTATGCAACTCTACGTAGAAATCCAAATGCTCGTTGGAATGGATATTTTGTTGTAAATTCTGTAGCAATTGCAAAAGCAAAAGTAAGCACTTTTGAGGAAATGGTTCTCGCAATCGAGAATAATATTCAGTTTTTACCTCTAGTTGAAGAAGCAGATGGGGTTCAACAAATTCCTCTAAGTTTTGAAGTTGCATCAGAAAACGCTCATGAAGTAGAAGTGTGGGAAACAGTTTGGAGATGCTTGGTAGCCACTGGAAGGGGAGAAAGAACAGGTTCTCAGAGTCAACCAGCTGGTATTGCTCCAGCAGCTTCAGAAGTTCCAGGACAGCCCACATCAGATGTTCCAGAAACAACCCCGGTACTTGAGATTACTGCCACCCCAAAACCAGAAATTACTGTGACCCCAGCAGATGAGAATACTCCTGAGCCTACGGCAACGGTTGGGGTTGCTGAAATTCCCTCAACTTTAGTTTTTACACCTCCACCAACCGAAGCTTCAACTGGAGAAGGTGATGGAGACAATCCTAGTGATGATCCAGATTCAGTACCGACATCTGCTTTTTAGTACTTAAAAAAGGAAAAATATGAATAAACCACAAAGAATCTTTTTTTTCCTCGCAGGAATACTGAGTATTTTCATTTTTGGAATTTTTGGCTTTGCTCAATTTTCGGCACGAGCTTTAGATGCGAGACCTTTGTGGTTTGCTTTGGGAAGTGATAAGACTCAAGTTCGCCCGGGTGAAGAGTTTCAGTATACGATTCAGATCGAAAATAAAGGAACTGAAAACTATACAAACGTGCTTGCACGACCAATGATTTCTGACAAAGTAGAGTATGTTGCAGGTTCTGCAGAAGCAGAAAAAAATGGGCAAACAATTCCGGTAATCGATCAGTGGCTCACGACCTCAACAAACCTTGGAACCCTCGTTCCAAACCAAAAAGCGTACGTACGTTTTAAGGTTAAAGTTAAAGATAGTACATCGGTTGGGACTGTGATTACATCGGCTGCTCGAGTAAATTCAACAACAGTTGAATGGTCAAGTGTCGAACATCCAGTCACTGTTATCGCTGCGAACACAAATACAACTCTTCGGGCTGGAAATTTTTTGAATGTTTCAAACAACACAACTCAATCAGGTTGGAAAGTTGATGGTATTACAGCAGAACCAGGACAAGTTGTGGAATATCTGATCTACATTCGCAATGATGGTCAACATGATGCACGCAATGTCCACATAAAAGCAAATTTGCCAGGGGAATCGCAGAAATCTACAGTACTACGACCATCTGTAACAGTTTCCGCAGACAATGCGGCTTCTATCTCTGATTCTGTACAAGTAAATGTCTCCCGTCCAACATGGTTAGTTTTTCATACAGGTCATTCAAAGAAGTTTGGAGATACAGGTTTGTATGACTGTGTTCCACCTGCAAATGATACGCAAGGAGGTTGCTATATTCCTGAGTCTTTTTATCACACACCAATGAATATTGGGACAGTAAAACCAGGGGAATCAAAAACAATTCAAGTTATATTTAAGAGTGATTTGGTGAATGTACCAGTAAGTACACCAACGCCAACACCTACAGCAACGCCTACAGCAACACCTACAGCAACACCTACAGCAACACCTACAGCGACACCAACGGCTACGCCAACCAGTACGCCTACAG
>CAZBKJ010000010.1:0-37166 GCA_964492495.1 uncultured Pseudomonadales bacterium | reverse complement strand
TGATGTATATCATCCCTGCATACGGGAAGTAGATACACAAAGGGAAACGGATTATCCGCCTTTGTAGGTGGATTTTTTTTTGAAAAGAACTAGATTTATGATTCATCAGCTTTTAGCTACCAAACGACACATGATGCAAGCCTGGACAAAATCCGGGGTTCGTATTCCTGTTACAGTGCTTTTTGCTGATGACTGTACCGTACTTGGAAAAGCAACCCAAGATGGACGAATCCTTGTTGGAAGTGGAAAGAAAAAACTGAAAAACATGCATAAGCCTCAACGAAGCCAACTTGAAAAAGTTGGCATTTCTGTAGGGTTTTCTACTGTTCGTGAAGTACGAGCTGATGGCGAAGATATGCAGATTCAGGCTGGAAGTGTTCTTACACCCTCTCAAGTTTTCTCTTTAGGAGATGTTGTGAAGGTAACAGGAACAAGTAAAGGGTCTGGATTTACCGGTGTTGTGAAGCGTCATGGATTTAAGGGTGGACCTCGTACGCACGGACAAGCTGATCGCGAACGCGCACCAGGATCTATCGGTGCTGGTACAACCCCAGGACGTGTCTATAAGAACAAACGCATGGCAGGTCGAGCAGGAAACGAACAAGTCACTGTTGAAGGTTTACAGATCGTTGGCATTGATGGAAATCAAATTTGGGTAAAAGGACTTATCCCTGGAGCCATGAACAGCATTGTGACCATTACCAAAGTAGAATCAAAAGAATTCGAAGGATTACTTGAAAAAAAGACCGCTGTTACTGAAGCCCAACCAGCTGAAACAGAAGCACCTGCTGTCGAAACCGAAGTTGTCACTGAAAACTCACCTGAAGTATCTACCGAAAGCGAAAACACGAAATAATACAGTATGAAATTAGCAACCTATACACTTACCGGTAAAAAAACAGCAGAAACTGATATTTCTCTGTTTGATAACCCAGCTCACAAATCAATTGTGGCTCAAGCCGTACGTGTGTATCTTGCAAACCAGCGAGCCGGAACTGCAAAAACGAAGACTCGTGCAGAAATTAATTTGACAAAGAGTAAATGGTACAAACAAAAAGGAACTGGTCGAGCTCGTCACGGTGCTCAATCTGCTCCACTTTTTGTTGGAGGTGGAGTTGCACACGGACCACATGGAATTGCAAACTGGAAACTTTCGATGAGTAAAACAATGCGCAAGAGAGCTCTCGAGACTGTGCTTGCTATGCAAGCACAAGAGGGAAAGGTCATGATTGTTGATGGTTTTGATAAGGTAACTGGAAAGACCAGTGAGATTGTTGATTTGTTGTCGACACTTGAATCAAAGAAAAAAGCAATCTTGATTGTTACAGGAAGTACAAATGAGACACTACACAGAGCTGTCGCAAACCTTGGAAACGTATTCGTGTGTCCAGCAGACTCTCTGACAACATACTATGTTGCACGTGCACATAAAGTATTGTTGACACCTGAAGCAGTAGAAAATTTTCAAAAGAAGTTCTCTCAGGAGAGAGAAGTCACGCAAGAGGTCGAATCAGTACCAGCACCAAAAAAAGAAAAGAAAGTTACAGTAAAGAAAGTCGTTGCTGAAAAAAAGACCGTAAAGAAACCAGCAAAGTCGAAAGGATCAACTGAATAACTGATCGCTCCGTATGAATACGTTTATTTTGAAAAAACCATTAATTACTGAAAAAACCTACGCACTTGCTGCTGATAAGGTCTATACCTTTGAGGTGGAAATGCTTGCGACAAAAGGTCAGATTAAAGAAGCAGTAGAACAAACATTTGGAGTGAAAGTACTTTCTGTACAAACTTCAAAAGTTGCAGGAAAAGTAAAGCGAACCGGCAAAAAAAGAGTGAAAAATGTAACAACGGGTCGAAAAAAAGCGATGGTTCGAATCCCAAAGGATCAAACCATTGAAGTATTTGAGATTAAGAATAACTAAAGTCTATGGCGATCATTGTACGAAAACCAACATCAGCAGGACGACGTCACCGAAAAGATGTGGACATGTCTGGACTGAGTAAAAAAGGTCCAGAAAAGTCACTGCTTCGCAAAGGTGTTTACAAGAGGCAGGGACGCAACAACAGTGGTATAATTACCGTTCGCCATCGTGGTGGTGGAAACAAGCGAAAACTCCGTGTTATTGACTTTAAACGTGACAAATTTGGCGTCGCGGGTACAGTTATTACCATTGAGTACGATCCGATGCGAAGTGCCAGAATTGCATTGGTTAACTATGCAGATGGTGAAAAACGATATGTATTGGCTCCAGATGGATTAGCAGTAGGTAGCACAATCATGAGTGGACCGGAAGCAGACATCTCTCTTGGAAATGCAATGCCTCTTTCACGTATCCCTGTAGGAACACCAATTCATAATATTGAGTTGACTGCAGGAAAAGGAGCACAGCTCATTCGAAGTGCCGGAAGTAGTGCGATGATTCAGAGTAAAGAAGGAGATTTTGTTACAGTACAACTTCCTTCAAAAGAACTTCGTTTGATCAGAGCTACATGCCTAGCAACAATCGGACAAGTCGGAAATGTTGAGTGGAAAACTGTGAGTCTTGGAAAAGCAGGTCGCAAGCGACACATGGGTATTCGACCAACTGTTCGTGGAACTGCACAACATCCAGGAAGTCATCCACACGGTGGAGGAGAAGGACGATCTGGAGTAGGACTGAAATATCCAAAGACTCCATGGGGCAAACATGCACTTGGAAAGAAAACACGCGATAAGAAAAAATATAGTAAAAAAATGATCGTTCGAGATCGAAGAGTAAAGTAAATTTATGTCACGAAGCACAAAAAAAGGACCATACATAGACGATCGATTAGTTGCAAAGGTACTCAAGCAACAAGCTGGAAAGAAAGAGCCAATTAAAACTTGGTCTCGCGCAAGTCAAATTGCTCCAGAATTTGTCGGCCACACATTTATGGTTCATAACGGAAGAAAATTTATTGAAGTCTTTGTCAACGAAGCAATGGTCGGTCACAGATTTGGTGAGTTCTCACCAACTCGCACCTTCCATGGACATGGCAAGATGGTCAAGAGAACACTAACCAAGACATAAAGAATATGATGATTATTGCAAAACAATCCCATGTCCGCTGTGGACAACAGAAGCTACGAGATGTAGCTCGGGCTGTCAAGCATTTGCCTGTTACAAAGATGCGTTTACAGTTGTCACAGATGAACAAAGAGCCAGCACGAAGAATTCTTGAGACTTTGGATCAAGCAATTGCAAATGCGAGTCACAACTTTAACTTGAGTGAAGATAAGTTGAAACTTGAAGAAATGCTCATTTTGCGAGGACCTCACTATAAGCGATTTCGAGCAGTGAGTCGTGGAATGGCACACTCAATTTTGAAAAGAACATCACACATATCAATTACATTGGCAACAATAGATGAAACGTTGCAAAAAGAAGAAGTGAAACAGGAAAGTAAAGCAGAAGACACAAAAACAGCAAAACCAAAAGTAAAACCAACCAATTCGGGATCGAAGGAAAAAATCCAGGTACGAGAAATAAAACCAAAATCAGTTGCAGTACAGAAAGTACAAGTTACACATACGAAAAAGGGGAGTAAGTAGAAATAGTATTTCTAATCTCAAAACAACATGGGTCAGAAAGTTAATCCACATGTCTATCGTCTCGGAAATCTCTATACTTGGGATTCACTTTGGTACTCAAATCCAAGTGGATACAGTACATACTTACTCGAAGACGTAAAACTGCGCAAATTCTTGTCAAAGAAACTGCAGTCAGCTGGACTGGTGAAAATTGAAATTGAACGATCGGTAAATGCGCTAAAACTTCGATTCTTAGTGAGTCGACCTGGTGTTGTGATCGGACGAGGCGGAGCAAACCTCGATCAATTGAAAAATGAAATTACAAAGTTACTCAAAATCGATCCGCAAGACAAAAAAGCCATGAAGATCGTGATCGATGAAATTGTTGAAGTGAAGAAACCTGACTTGTCAGCAAAATTGGTTGCAGAGCGTATTGCTGATCAGCTCATCAAACGATACCCACAGCGTCGAGCTGTTTCTCAAGCAATTGAGAAAACCATGGGCTCAGGAGCAAAAGGAATTAAGATTGTACTATCAGGACGTATCAACGGTGCTGAAATTGGACGACGAGAAAAGTATGTAGATGGAACAGTTCCAACGCAGACTCTTCGAGCAGACATTGATTACGCACATATGCCAGCAAAAACCAGATCAGGGTATGTTGGTATAAAGGTTTGGATTCATATTGGAGAAAAAACAAACTAGAGGCAAGAATACAGAGGTAAGAGGTAAGAAAAACTGACCTCTGACCCCTTAATCCTGAACACTATGCTACAGCCAAAGAAAATGAAATACCGCAAAAGTTTTAAGGGCAAACGCCGAGGACTTTCCTCACGTGCGCACGATGTGGACTTTGGTGAATTTGGATTGAAGGCTTTGGAATGCGGATGGTTTACGGCTCGTCAGATTGAAGCTGCCCGTCGTACAATCACCCATCACACAAAACGTATGGGAAAGATGTGGATTCGCGTGTTTCCAGATAAGCCAATTACGCAGAAACCAGGAAATGTAAAAATGGGTGGAGGAAAAGGAGACATTAAAGAATACGTCGCAGTAATCAGGCCAGGAAGAATTTTATTTGAAATTGGTGGCGTGAAAGAAGATGTAGCACGTGAAGCACTGCGCAAAGCATCACACAAGATCCCAATGAAGACAATATTCGTGGGAAAACAATAATATGAAATTGAACGATAAAAAAGCATTGCGAGAACTCGACATCGCAGCACTCAATGAGAAAGTAGCTTCTTTGCAAAAAGAATATGCAGTCTCAAAAATGCATTTTGGAGTTGGAAAGTTGAAGAACATTCGTGTTCTTCCAACCCTCAGGCATACTATCGCAACTGTCAAAACCATCATAACTGAAAAAGAGAATATCGTAGCCTAAAAAAATTGAACTATGAAACATTTTAGTGGAACAGTCAAAAAAGTGAATAATACAAAAACAGCTCATGTTGAGATCGTTACTGAGTGGATGCATCCAAAGTACTTAAAGAAGCGCAGATTTTCAAAAATCTTTGCGTGTCACAGCGAAGAAGTACTCTCAATCGGGGACGAAGTCATGATTGTGGAGTGTAAACCATTGAGTGCAACAAAATTCTTTCGAGTTGATCACATTGTAAAGAAATCAACATCGGTTCTTGCTGATGTCAAACTAGAACCAAAAGAAGAAGTACAGCCTGAAGTTGTTACAAAAGAAAAAGAAACCAAAGTAGTTGAAAAGAAAACAGCCACGAAAACAAAGAAGGTAAAAGCAAAAAAAGAATAGATATAAAGAGAGTCTGAAATATGGTGCAATTACGATCAGTACTTATTAGCGCAGATAACTGTGGAGCGAAACGCCTTCGGGTGATTCATATCCATGGAGGATCCCGTCACGTCAAAGGAACGATCGGAGATATTATCACCGCTTCAGTTGTTGATGCAAATACGCAGGGACAAGTGAAAAAAGGTGAAATGGTCAAAGCAGTTGTTGTGAGAACTCGTAAAGAGTTCCGCAGAGTCGATGGAAGCTTTATTCGCTTTGATGACAATGCTTGTGTCGTAATTGACAGTATTAAGGGAAAGCAACCACGAGGAAGTCGTATTTTCGGCCCTGTGGCTCGTGAAATTAAAGAGCTTGGATTTGATAAGATCGCGTCCTTGGCTCAAGAGGTACTATGAAATTTAAAGTAAATGACAACGTCCAAGTGACTGCCGGCAAAGATAAAGGCAAACACGGCAAGATAACGAAAGTCTTCCCTAAAGAAGACAAGGTACTTGTGGAAGGCGTCAATATGTATGTCAAACATATTAAGCCAACTCAAGGTCGCAGTGGTGATAAGATCAGACGAGAACGACCACTACACACTGCAAAGATCGCCATCATGAATCCAGATACCGGAAAAATTGATCGTGTTGGATTCAAAATTGATGGAGATAAAAAAGTGAGAATTTTTAAGAAGACAGGAGTAGAAATCAAATAGTTTTTTGAACGTATGAATCGATTACAAACAAAATACCAAGAACAAGTGATCCCAGCTTTACAAAAAGAGTTTGGCAGAACAAACATTATGTCTGTTGTGAAGCCAAAAAAAGTTGTGGTGAACGTTGGTGTCTCAAAGAAAGAGTCCGCAGATACAAACAAAGCTATTGAAAGTTGGGCACAACAACTCTCAATCATCACTGGGCAAAAAGCAAAAGTGACAGCTGCGAAGAAATCCATTGCGGGATTTAAAATCCGCCAAGGTGACCCAATCGGACTTTGTGTGACTCTGCGAGGAACACGCATGTGGGAATTCTTGGACAAGTTAATCAGCGTCGCTTTGCCTCGTGTGAAGGACTTCCAAGGTGTTGGACGCTCACATATGGATGCAGCTGGAAACTATAACTTTGGTGTCACAGAACAGATCGTTTTTCCTGAAATCAACTACGATATGGTACACAAAGTTTCAGGATTACAGATTACAATAGTAAATTCTGGAAACGACAGAGATGAATCATTGAAAATGTTGGAATTACTAGGTATGCCTTTTACAAAAGAGCAGACCGATAAAAATTAAGTACAAAAAGAATTATGGCAAAAATAAGCAAAATTGTTAAAACGCAGCGTGCAAATATCAGTGGTCCTATGACCAGACGCAAGAATCGATGTAAGCTTTGTGGGAGACCACGAGCGTACATGCGCTACTTTGGAATTTGCAGACTTTGTTTTAGAGAATTAGCAGCTAAAGGTGAATTACCAGGAGTAACCAAAGCATCATTCTAGCTTACCGTTAATCGTTTATCGTTTGTCGAAAGATAGCAATTATCTATCAACGACCAACTACAAACGACAAACTAATTTATGACCGATCCAATTGCAGACATGTTAACCAGAATCAAAAACGCATACTTGGCACACAAAACCCAAGTAGTGATGCCGTACTCAAAAGTAAAGGGTGCGATTGCTGAAGTTTTGGTTGCACATAAATACATCACGAGCTTTGAGAAACAAGAAAATGGAACAAAGCCAAGTCTCATTCTCGAGCTTTCATACACTGGAAAATATCCAGCAATGACAGATGTAAAGAGAGTGAGTAAGCCAGGACGACGCATGTACTCTACTGTAGATACGATTGATCGAACACTTGGTGGATATGGAATTACAATCATCTCTACAAGCCAAGGTGTGATGAGTGATAAAGACGCAAAAAAGAAAAATATTGGTGGAGAAGTCATTTGTAAAGTGTGGTGATTTTCCGGCAGGAAAACACTGCGAAACCCGAGATGCAATCTCGAGGAATCGGAGTAACAATAAAATCATATGTCAAAAATTGGACGACAAATCATCGAATTACCAGCAGGAGTTACTGTTACAGTGAATCCAACTGCAATCGCTGTCAAAGGCCCAAAGGGTGAACTTTCTGTTGCAACAATGCCTGGAATCACCGTATCGCAAGAAGGTGCAAAAGTATCTGTCGCTCGCGATAGTGACTTGCCAGCACAGCGAAGTGCACATGGGCTTATCAGATCGTTGATCAACAACATGGTTATCGGTGTCACTCAAGGTTTTGAAAAGAAACTTGAAATGGTAGGAACCGGATATCGTGTAGCTACAAAAGGACAAGGAATTACATTGTCAGTTGGATTCTCTCATCCAGTAGAAGTTGTTCCTCCACAAGGAATCACTTTTGCAGTTGAAGGAAACAACAAAATCAAAGTAAGTGGAATTGATAAACACTTAGTCGGTCAAATTGCAGCAAATATTCGTGAAGTCAGACCACCAGAGCCATACAAAGGCAAAGGTATTAAATACGAAGGTGAAGTAGTACGACGCAAAGCTGGAAAAGCAGCGAAAGCAGCAGGAGCAAAATGAAAGTAAATCACAACATTACCAGTAAACAGCGACGTACTATTCGTGTACGAAGTAAAGTAAGAGGGACAACAGAACGTCCACGTCTTACGGTGTTTCGCAGTAACGTCACCACATACATGCAGGTGATAGATGATACTGTAGGAAAAACACTCGCAGCTGCAAATGCAAAGATGACAAAAACTGATCCAAAGCTTACGAAGCTTGAAGAAGCAATTGCGTTAGCTAGGTCACTTGCAACAGACTTAAAAAAGAAAAAAATTACTAAGCTTGTCTTTGATCGCGGAAGTTACCGATATCACGGACGAGTCAAAGCAATAGCAGATACAGTGAGAGAAGAAGGAATTCAAGTCTAAATTATATGTCAAGTTATCTTGAGAAAGTTATCGGTGAATTTAGTCATCAAGAAAGAGAAGTTCTCGCAGGTATAGCGGTTGCTACATCGAAGAGAAATATAAAGGAAAGAGTAGGAAAAGATACGTTTGCTCTCTCTGCAATGATATTAAGTGCTGCAGCACACAATGATGAGTTACTTAAACGTTTCGAAGAAATAGTAGATACAAAATAATTTTTATGAATAGAGATCAATCACAACGACCAGCAAGACCACAAGAACCAAAGGAATTTGAAGAGAAAGTGGTGCAAGTTTCTCGTGTGTCAAAGAAAACAAAGGGTGGAAACAAAATGGGATTCTCAGTTTTGATGATTGTTGGTGACAAAAAAGGACGAGTAGGAGTTGGTCTTGGAAAAGCAAAAGATGTTCTCAGTGCCATTAAAAAAGGTGTCAAAAGAGCAAAACGCAAACTCCTAACAGTCCCTATGAATGGAACCACAATCCCATTCCCAATTGAAGTGAAGCTTGGAGCTGCAACAGTGATGTTAAAGCCTGCGCCAAAAGGAAGTGGAATTATTGCTGGTGGACCAATTCGTAGTGTCGTCGATGCTGCTGGAATTCGAGATATTAGTAGTAAGATTAAGGGAAGTAACAATAAAGCCAGTAACGTCTACGCAACATTTGAAGCCCTCAAACAAATCAATCGTTTGGTAGAACACAAAGGAATTAAATTAAAATCAATTGTAGAAGTCGAAGAAGAAGAAAAGAGAAAACTGCGAGAACTTGACCAACAAGCACAAGCAAAAACGGAACGCAAACAGGTGAAAAAAGTGGAAACACCAAAGGCTCCTGTACAACCGGCTCCAAAAGCAAAAGCAGAGAAAGTTGTCGCAAAGCCAGTAGAACCTGAAGTAAAAAAAGAAGCGGTCGTAGAAACAGAAACTAAAGAAAAAAGCGAATAACACCTATGTTGCACTTACTTTTAAAACTGACTAGTCGTAAACGAAAGCGTCTCGGACGTGGAGTGGGTTCTGGAAAAGGAGCTCATACCGTTGGACGTGGAACAAAAGGACACACATCCAGAGAAGGTGGAACAACCCCACTATGGTTTGAAGGTGGACAGCTTCCGCTTATCAAGCGTTTGCCATACTGGAGAGGAAAATCTCATTTTGATTCTTTGATAACAAAACCAATTACTATTTCTGTGGGAAAACTTTCTCGTATGAAGGGACAAGATATTTCTCCAGAAACATTAGTGGCTGCAGGGATGCTCAGACATGCACATCTTACTGTAAAATTTGTAGGAACTGGTAAGCTTTCGTCAATTGGAAGAGTAAGTGGCGTACAGTTTTCAGCTTCCGCTCATAAAAGCATCGAAGATGCAGGTGGGACAATAGTCTAAACGATACTATATTTTGGGAAGGAAGCGTCTACATGAAACGCGTACGTGAGTTTGCACGCAAATTTCTCTCTCATAAAGAGTTAGTCCGACGGATCGGTTTCACTTTCCTCATCTTCTTAGTCTTTCGATTTTTCGCACACGTTCCTGTTCCAGGTGTTGATGTTTCACAATTAAAGTCCTTATTTGCTGGCAACCAACTGCTAGGGTTGTTAAATATTTTCTCAGGTGGCACTCTTTCAAATTTCTCGGTGATGGCTATTGGTATCAACCCGTACATCACAGCATCGATCGTCATGCAGCTTGCGACAATGCTTATCCCCAAGCTCAAAGCGCTCTCAAAAGAGGGTGAATCCGGCCGGGAAATGATCAATCAATACACTCGATTTGTCTCTCTTCCTCTCGCGGTATTGCAAAGTATTTCTGTCCTCGTGCTTCTTAATAGTCAAAAATTGATTCAAACGACAGATCCCCTCAAGATCGTCGCAATGATTTTTACACTTGTCGCAGGCACGATGCTTCTGATGTGGCTTGGAGAATTGATTACGCTCTATGGTATCGGCAATGGAATTTCTATGGTTATTTTTGCTGGAATTGTGGGGCAACTGCCAATGTCAGCAGCTCAACTTTTCACGCTCTCGCAACCTGCAATACTACAGATTGTCTTGTTTGGAATACTCGCTCTCCTTGTGATCGCAAGCATTGTCGTGATGACTGAAGCGATTCGGCGCGTGCATTTGCAGTCAGCTCGTCGTGTAAGAGGTGCATCTTCGTATGGAAGTTCTGGTACGTATCTCCCACTTCGTATCAACCAATCAGGTGTACTTCCAATTATGTTTGCTGTTTCTCTTATCCTCATTCCGTCGTTTGCGGCTCGACTTTTATTGCAACTTCCCCAGGAAGGAATACGAGACGCCGCCAACTGGATCATCACGAATCTCCAACCTGGAACAACGTGGTATGAGGTAACGTATTTTGCACTCGTCTTTGTCTTTACCTATTTCTCAACCGCTGTTTTCTTCGACCCTGAAGACTTGGCAGAAGAACTCAAGAAGAGTGGAGCATATGTTCCTGGTGTCAGACCTGGTAGACCAACCGCAGAATTGATTAGTTATATCGTTACTCGCATAACCTTGGCGGGAGCGCTCTATCTTGGTACTATTGCAGTACTCCCATCAATTGCAGGAAAACTGACAAATATTCCTTCACTCACAATTGGTGGAACAGGACTCTTGATCGTCGTATCAGTAATTTTAGAAACAGTGAAACAGATTCAAGGATTGATGGTGACGCAGAATTACGAAAAATTTGCGGAGTAAAATATGCTACGAAAAATTTTCGATAGACAATTTGGGGTGAAAGCCCCAGAAAATCGAAGATTAACGGATGAGGAAGAAAAGGCAGCAGCGTTTATTTTGGAAAAAGTAAAGTCGATAGCAGTTACGCTGAACGTAGACATGTTTAACACAATGGGATTGGTCATTGCCTTAATGAGGACAGACAAAAAAGTACAAGAAAAAGAATTACATCGGTTTACTAGTTTTTTTCCAAATGTGCTACAAAATGAGCAGACAATTTCTGAAGTACGCAAAATAATAGCGGAAATAAGACCAGGGATTGAATCATTAGTAGATACACGTTCAAAAGGCATGAGTGAAGAAACCTACATAGTTTCTTTATTTCAAACAGTTATGGAATATTTTAGTTACACTGGTGCATATAAAGGCGAGAAAAAAGAAGCTGAGAATAGTAGGGAATAAAAGAACACATATAATTACTAGGAGGTTTGTCAAAACAGACGAACTTTTTTTTATGAAACTTATTTTGATTGGAATTCAAGGTGCTGGGAAATCCACCCAAGGGAATATCCTTTCGGAAAAACTTGGAATACCATACCTTTCAAGTGGTCATATCTTTCGAGAGATGGCAAAAGAGAAAACCCAGCTCGGTCGTTTCTTAAAAGAAACACTGAATGCTGGATTCTTGGTTCCTGATGATAAGACAATTGCGATCGTTGAAGAATACTTAAGTCACTCAGAGTACAGCAACGGATATATCTTGGATGGCTTCCCACGCACAGTTGAGCAGGCAGAAGTTTTCTCAAATGGAGTTGAAGCAGTTATTTATCTAAAAGTATCTGACAAAGAAGCATTATGGAGACTCGCTGGACGAGAGGATAGTGATCGCGCTGACAATACACTGACAGCAATTAAGAAACGAATCAGTTTGTTTCATGAAAAGACAGAACCAGTCATTGAGTACTACAGAAAAGCAGGAAGACTCATCGAAGTAGATGGTGAGCAAGATATTGAAACGATTACGAAACAAATTTTAGAAGAGATGGAAAAAGCAAAAAAAGCATAAAGCTTGTTGTGAAAGGTTCGTTTGAGCAGTTCCGATCACTTGGAGCTGCTCAATTTGTATCTATGGATAGAAAAACACGAGAAAAAATTGCGATCATGCGTGTAGGTGGAAAAAAACTTGCTGGTGTGAAGCAGGCTCTTATTGACCATGCGGTCGCTGGAACTCCTTTTGAAAAACTGGAAGAAATTGCCCAGGCTCAAATTGCCAAAGAAGGTGCAGTTCCTTCTTTTTCTACGGTTGAAGGGTATTCTTGGGCAACGTGTATTAGTAAGAATGAGGGGTGTTGTCACGGGGTACCACGAAACAACACCGTTGAAGATGGCGATGTGCTCAAAATAGATGTCGGACTTATTTGGCAGGGGTATCATGTGGATACCACAGCAACGATTTTTATCGGTGATACAAAAAACGCGGATCCAAAAGTCTTGCAGTTTATCCAGGATGGATGGGATATTCTTGACCTATCGATAGCTAAAGCGGTTCTTGGGAACAGTGTGTACGATGTGAGTCATACTATGCAGACAGCCCTTGAAAAAAAAGGCTATGGGGCAGTCTACCAGCTTACAGGGCATGCAATCGGAAAAACCCTCCACGAAGACCCTCAGATACCGTGTGTCGCATATAGTAGTGACAAGAAAGTGAAGTTTTTTGAAGGGCAGACAATTTGTGTCGAAGTGATGGATGCGATGGGAAACCCAAAATTGGTCTTGGGGAAGGACGGTTGGACGTACCAGACCAAAGATGGCAGTTTGACCGGTATGTTTGAGGACACCATCGTGATTACCTCTGGAAAGCCGGAAATACTGACCCGATAAGGCAGATCTTGTGGGATTTTATTCCATACTTGAGAATACCGTCTGGATTTGATAAAATCAGTGTTCACTAAACCGTGAGAGAAAAACGGTTTATATTTTTTGTTTAGAAAAGGAAGGTTTTTTCTTTTTTATGACCCGATTAAAACCAGGCGAATATGAAGTAGAGGGTGTTGTGTTGGAAAGTCTTCCAAACATGACATACCGTGTACAAGTTACACAGGGTTCAGAAACACTTGCAGGAAAGCTCATCTTGGCAACAGTTTCGGGTCAAATGAAAATGTATAAAATCAAAGTTATGCCGGGTGATGGAGTAAAAGTACTCATGACTCAGTATGATGAAACAAAAGGACGGATTACCTTCCGCTCAAAAGAAATAAAACCAACTCCAGCAATGGCAGCAGCCCAGCTTGGAGGAGTAGAACCAGAAGAGAAAAAAGTTGTTGAAGAATAAGCTTAGGATAATTTATGAAAGTGAAAGCAAGCGTAAAACCACGTTGTAAAGATTGCAAAACATTAAAGCGTCACGGAAAAGTGTACGTTGTGTGTACGAATCCTAGACATAAACAAAGACAAGGATAGGAGGAAGTTTATAGTTCATAGTTTATAGATTATAGATTGAGCACTTATAAAAGTGTTTTCCTATCACCTAGAAACTATCATCTAATTACTAATATATATGCCAAGACTCGCAGGCGTTGATATACCAGCACAAAAAATTACTCGAATCGCTTTGACGTATATTTATGGAGTTGGAAGAGCAAACGTTGAGGAAGTACTGCATGATGCAGGTGTTGATGGACAGAAAAGAGCAAAAGATTTGACTGCAGATGAAGTGAACAGATTGCAGCGTGTTATTGACCGTGTAAACACAGAAGGAAACTTACGCCGAATTATTCGTGAAAATGTTGAGCGATTAAAGCGTATTGGTTCATACCGAGGTGGTCGTCATATTAAGGGACTCCCAGTTCGAGGGCAAAGAACTCGTGTCAATGCTCGTACAAAACGTGGAGCTAGACGTACAATCGGTGCAATGAGTAAAGAAATGGCAGCAAAGATTGACGCAGCAAAAACAACAGAGAGTAAGAAATAACGATATATGCCTACAGCAGCACAAAAACAAACAATCCGAAAACAAGTTCCACGTGGACGCATCTATGTCCAGGCAACGTTTAACAATACGATTGTAACGATTACTGATGAACGTGGAAACACTGTGTGTTGGGGATCATCAGGAAATTCAGGCTTTACTGGATCTCGCAAATCGACTCCATACGCAGCCACTGTGACAGTTGAAAAAGCAATTGATAAATCAAAAGATTTTGGATTACGTCATGTTGATGTGTACATCAAAGGTCCAGGACCTGGTCGTGATTCTGTCCTTCGTGTGATTCGAGCCAAAGGGCTTCGAGTTGGCATGATCGCTGATGTTACACCAATTCCACATAATGGAACAAAACCAAGAAAGCGACGACACGGATAAAAAAGGAGTTGATGGTTGATAGTTTATAGGTCATAGAAAAAACCCTACAGACTATTACCTATAATCTATAAAATTCAAAATTATGGCAAGATACACAGGACCAAAACAAAAACTACAGCGCGCAATGGGTGAAGATCTCGGTTTGAAAACAAACTCCGTGAAAGTCGCCCGACGTTTGGCAATCCTTCCTGGACAACACGGGAAAAAAGGTCGAAAGAAAGTGTCTGACTACGGAATGCAACTCAAAGAAAAACAGAAGTTAAAGATCATCTACGGAGTTTTGGAAAAGCAGATGAGTAAGTACTACGAAACTGCAACAAAGACTCCTGCATCAACAGGAGCTGCTCTTTTGAAACTTTTGGAGAGAAGACTTGATAACGTTGTGTATAGGCTTGGATTTGCTCCTACCCGAGCATCTGCACGACAGCTCGTGTCACATAACCACGTTCAAGTAAACGGGAAAAAAGCAACCATCCCATCATATTTGATTAAACCTGGCGATATTATTTCTTTGAAGAGTAAAGCACTCAAGATCCCAGTGGTGGAAGCATTACTCAAAGATACAAAAGCTCTTCCAGTATGGTTTGAGCGTGAAGGAAATAGTGGAAAAGTAGTTCGTTTCCCAGAACGAGATGAGTTAGATATTAACGTCAACGAACAATTAATCGTTGAATTCTATAGTCGGTAAGTACCCTTAGAAACGAAGTCTTACCTTTGGTAAGACGGTGAAACTATAAAGGAGCGTTGTATGACACAACCAACATTCAGTATCCAGGTAGAAAATGAATCTACCCAATCATCAACCCTCGTCTTTGAACCACTCGAAAGAGGATATGGTCAGACAATTGGAAACGCACTTCGAAGAGTGCTTTTGAGTTCTCTTCCTGGATTTGCAGTTACATCTTTGAAAATCGATGGTGTTTCTCACCAATTCTCAACACTTGAAGGAATGAGTGAAGATATTGTTGAATTTATCTTAAACGTTAAGCAAATTCGTCTCCGTTCATCGTCACAGGAACCTGTGACACTTACAATTGACGTCAAAGGCCCTGCTACAGTGACTGCTGCTGATATTACAACATCAGGTGGAGTTGAAGTTATTAATCCTGATCTTCACTTGGCAACCGTCTCTGCAAAATCAAAACTCACGGTCGAAATGACTGCAGAGTATGGAATGGGATACTCAATGGCTGAAGAGCGCAAGAGTGGAAGTATCGGAGTGATTCCAGTCGATGCGTTGTTTAGTCCAATTGAAAAAGTGTCGTTTAAGGTAGAATCAACCCGTGTTGGACGACGAACTGACTTTGATAAATTGATCATGACTATCTGGACAAATGGAACAGTAGAACCAAAGACCGCAGTAGAAGAAGCAGCCCAAGTTTTAGTTGCTCAATTCTCACAAGTCTTTAACCCAGTGGTTGCACCAGTCGATACTCAAACAGTAGTGCCAACATATGGAAAACTACGCTTAACTGTTGAAGAGCTCGATCTGCCAACTCGTATTGCAAATGCACTTCGAAAAGGCGGATTCAAAACAGTAGCAGATCTTATTGCTTCTAAGAAAGCAGAGATTTCAAAAGTGAAAAACCTCGGTGGAAAATCAGTCGATATTGTAGAAGAAGCACTACAGAAAAAGGGCTTGAGTCTAAACTAAGATACACGTATGCGTCATCGATCAAACACAACACATCTCAATCGTAATACTGCACAGCGAAAATCGTTGTTCAAGAACTTGCTCCGCGCTCTCTTTGAGTATGGACAGATTGAAACAACGGAAACAAAAGCAAAAGCAATCAAAAGTATTGCAGATAAACTCGTACATAGAGCCCAAGAGGGAACAATCTCAGCTCGTCGACTGCTTCAGCGATTCTTTGGAACTCGCGCTGTGGTCAACCGACTTGTGGATGAAGTCGCTCCAGCAATGGGAGAACGTACAAGTGGATACACACGAATCGTTCGTTTAGGAAAGCGCAAAGGCGATGACAGTATGATGGTGAAGATGGAATTGGTAAACAAACCAAGTGCAAAGGTTCAAGAAAAAGTGGCTACCAAAGCTACTACAACTGAACCAAAAGAGAAGGAAGAAAAAACAGAAGAAAAAGCCGAGACACCAAAACCAAAGAAAAGTACCAGCAAATAACTAATTTCGTTTTATGAAAACAACTCAGATTAAACCAGCAGATGTACGAAGAGGATGGCATATCATTGATGCCAAGGGAAAAGTACTTGGAAAAGTATGTACCCAGGCAGCACAATGGCTTATGGGAAAACACAAAGTTTCCTTTACCCCTCATGTTGATAGTGGTGACTTCGTCGTCGTGATCAATGCAAAAGAAGTTGAGGTTACTGGTACAAAAGCACAAAAGAAGATGTACTATAGCCACTCTATGATCCCTGGTGGATTCAAAGAAATTTCTTTTGAGAAACTCATGGAAAAAGATCCACGAAAGATCATCGCTCATGGAGTCAAAGGGATGCTTTCAAAAAACAAAATGCAAGATCCTCGTATGGCTAGACTCAAAATCTTTGTTGATGACAAACATCCGTACGAAGCAAACCTTAAATAATAATGAATGGATCCCCGCGATTGCGGGAACACGCATATGGCAATTTTGAAGAAAAAAAATCAAGCAGTCCAAAAAATCGTGAAGAAAACAACCACGCCAAAGCCTCATACAAGTGCAAGTTCTAGTGCTGGAAAAGACTATATTGCAACTGTTGGAAGACGCAAAAGTGCAATCGCACGTATCCGCCTTTTTGCCGGAGCAGGTGACAATGTAGTCAATGGAAAGTCTGTCGCAACATACTTTGGTGAGAAAGCTTTTCATGAAGTATTGTTTCGACCACTCGTTCTTGTTGGCAAACGTGATGGCGTTCACTTTACCGTCAAAGTTCTCGGTGGTGGAGTTCATTCGCAAGCAACCGCAATCTCACATGGACTCTCTCGTGCCTTGGTAAAGACCGATGAAACCCTTAAAAAAGCCCTTCGTGATGCTGGTCTTCTCACCCGTGATCCACGTATGAGAGAAACCCGAAAAATGGGTACAGGTGGAAAAGCTCGAAGAGCAAAACAATCTCCAAAACGTTAATCGTTCTCCACTCATGGATACGGAAAATTTCACACAGTGTTCGTTTGATCCTGCGCTTGCGATGGAGCGGTACAAACGGATGAATCTGCGTAGTACTGGAAAAAACTGCATCAGTGCAGCATTGTACCTTTCTGGAGCGATGAAATCTGAAAAATATATTGATCCTACTCATGCAAAAGAAATAGTACTACAGTATTTCTTTTTTCTTTGCGAAAACACACTCGATTCAATACAGGTTCCTTCAAACGCAGTTTTGATCGCTCTTGTAGAAATCTCAAAGCCTGATTTCTATTTTCATCTTGCTCTGATTAATCCAAATGATAGGGATCAAGTGATACATAGACCAGGTGAAGAACATATGTTTGCAAAGAATCTGTGGATACCATGTTGCATGGGCAAGATGCAAATCCAGATACAGATAGGGTACTCTTCTTTGCGAATAAACTTCCCTAAAGTGTTACAATCCCTTCATGAATATTTTGCTAACCGGCGATGATGGGTACAACTCGATTGGTACTCGCGTGTTAATTCAGGTCTTACAAAAGGATCACAAACTGACTGTCGTTGGGACGAAAACCCAACAGAGTGCTGTCGGAGGAAAACTCAATATAAAAACAGGTGGATCATGGGTTGAAACATCGGTTGATGGAGTACAAGCATTTTGCATCGATGGCTCACCTTGTGATGCGATGGAGTTTGCGTATGCCAAAATCCCACAAAAATTTGATCTCTTAATCTCAGGAGTAAATTTGGGCGAAAATGTCGGGGTATCATCCATTTCCTCAGGTACTGTGTGTGCAGCTTGGAGAGGCTTAGGTCTTGAGGTTGCACAAAACGCTCTTGCGCTCAGTTGGGTAACACCAGGGGATTTCTACTTTCGAAAACATGATGAAAGTGATCCACTGGATGAATTCTTGGAAACTCCAGGAAAAATGGTTCGTACCACAATAAAAAAAGTCATAGAGAATTCGCTCTGGGGATCTAATTTCCTCAACATCAATTTTCCCGCAAAACACAGTGAAAAAATGGCTTGGGCAAAACTTGCTCCTAGTATCAAAGCCTGCTACCCTCCTATTTCGGTCAATGAAGACAACAATACATTCTCGTATCCCTTTTCTCCACATGACGAAGTGATCTGCGATACTGCGTACGATATTGCAGCACTTCGACAAGGAAACATAACGCTAACTCCACTACACCTGGACTGGACAGATCATGCGCTCTACAGAAAACTTGAAAATGAGAAAATGGTCTAACTTTGCGGTCGGTAGGAAAGTGCTTCAGTGATGTGCGCGACAGAAATGTTTTTGCTTCCATCCAAGTCTGCGATGGTTTGAGCGACTTTTATCATCTTAAAGTACGTCCGTGTAGATAGACCGAGACGGTCAACTGCTGTGAGCAAAACTTTTTCAGCTTCTGGTTCTACAAAGCAGTGATTTTTTACAAGCTTTGATGAAAGTTCAGAATTGGTATGTACTTTCAATTCCTTGAATCGTTCGTGCTGCTGTTTTCTTGCCTTGATTACTCTGTCGCGAATTGTTTGTGAATTTTCGATTCCTTGGGTTTGATGATTTGCCAATTTTTCCACTTCGACTTCACTCACATGAACATGGAGGTCAATACGATCCAAGATGGGGCCTGAAAGTCGTTTTTGATATTTCTCTATTGCTGTTGTCTGGCAAACACACTGTCGTTTCTTGCTTCCTCTGTATCCGCAGGGACAAGGGTTCACGGCAGCGAGCAATGTAAAGCGAGAAGGGTAGGTAATGCTCCCGGAAGCACGAGCAATGCTTACCTTTCCATCCTCAAGTGGCTGGCGAAGGCTCTCAAGCATCTGCCGAGGGAATTCCGCAAATTCATCCAAAAAAAGTACTCCTCTATGCGCGAGTGAAATTTCTCCTGGTTTGGGTTTTGATCCACCACCGATAAGTCCCACCAAACTTGTCGTGTGATGGGGACTGCGAAATGGTCGTGTGGATACGAGGTGATTATCTTCTCCCAGGGCATTTGCCACTGAATATATTTGCGTAAGCTCAATAGCTTCTTCTTGGGTAAGGGGTGGCAGTATACTCACAAATGCTCGTGCCATCATGGTTTTGCCCGCCCCAGGGACTCCAGAGAGCAAAATATTGTGTCCACCGGCTGAAGCAATCTCCAACGCTCTTTTTGCTATCTCTTGTCCATGCACATCAGCAAAATCGATTGGAAAGTCTTCATGTGCGTCCGGCTCAAAGCTCTGGGGTGGGTAGGGAGAAGGCAAGTGTTGATTGGTAAACTCTTTGATCACTTGAGACAGGGTTTCAACCGGATAGAGATCAATTCCAGTAATGGAAGAAACCTCCGGAAGATTGTCTTTGGGGAAGATGACACCAGCATATTTTCGTTTCTTGGCATGAAGGACAAAAGGAAGCGCACCAGTCACATGACGTATTTTCCCATCTAGCGATAACTCTCCAATAAATAAGAAATCTTTTGGTAGAGTAAGTGGAATGCTTTCTTGACTGGAAAGTATCCCTAGAGCGATTCCAAGGTCAAATTGCGTTCCTTGTTTGTGAATATGGGCAGGAGTGAGATTGACGACCAATTTTGCTGGTTCGAGGGAGAATCCAGAGCTTCTGATAGCAGATTTGACGCGTTCTTTTGCCTCATCCACTGCCTTATCCCCAAGGCCAACGATCATGAAGTTTGGCATTTGAGCGTAGTGCGTGGCGGTCTCAATCGTGACATCTACAACGTCGATTCCCGATAATACTCCACTTTTGACTCGGATGACTGGATTCATAACTGTAGCTATAATCGCTGGTTGTCGTAGCTGTTGCTTCAACAGTACCATACTTTGGTATCTTTGCGGTACAATACAGAATATTGGCCCGGTGGTGAAACTGGCATACACGAGAGACTTAAAATCTCTTGCTCGCAAGAGCGTGAGGGTTCGACCCCCTCCCGGGCCACCAAGCTTAGTGGAGTGACAATAAACTACATTGATCTAAATTTTATGATTCAAAAATGGAAATTACTTTCCAAGGAGGACATATCACCAAGTCCACACTTTCTTTTGGAAAAGAGAACATACGAGCTTCCAGACGGAAAAATAATTGATGATTTCTATGTCACGACGGTTGAGGATGTTGCGTTGATCATTCCTATCACAAAAGATGGAAAATTAGTGCTTGTTCGGCAATATAAGCCTGGTATCGATGAAATTACAATAGAATTTCCTGCTGGTCGCTTGGAACAGAAACATGCAAATATAAAAGATGTTGCAAAACAAGAACTTGAAGAAGAAACAGGGATTCAGACAGACGATCTGGAGTTGTTTGCGGAATATTCAGGTTTTCCTACAAAAGGAACAGAAAGAGTCTACTGCTACCTAGCCCGAAATGTGGAGTTTAATTCAAGTCAAAAGCTTGATCCAATTGAGACTATTGAAATACTCACTTTTACGCCTAAAGAATTTGATCAGCTGATCGCCGAAGGAAAGATCATTTACGCAGGGACGATAGCTGCCTGGGTGATAGCAAAACAAAAATTTGCCCAACTTTTTTCTTGAGGCATTTTCTCCCTTTTTACGATATACTACATACCTTACGGGGTGTGGCTTAGATGGCTAGAGCGCCTGCTTTGGGAGCAGGAGGTCGTGAGTTCGAGTCTCACCACCCCGACCACGCTAAACGAGGTCAAGGTAAGCTGAGCTTACCGACAGATAAAAAAGCGAGCGACCAGCTCGTTTTTTTTATTTTGATGAGAGACGAGAAGCAAGGTCCGCCGGAATAGCCAGATTTTTGATATGTCCGCCAGCTGGCGGACTACTAATCGAAACATCTGGTATGAAGGAGAAAATCTCACCACCCCGACTTATACTCAAAAATGAGGGAATGTTGATAAAAGACTCTTCCAATTTCTGTGATAAACTCAGTGGCAACAGTTAATCTTTGGAGTATATATGCCACAAGAAGTAATTACAGATGCGAACTACTTAGCATTTCTTAATGCAGAAGCCATTCGTGAGTTCGACGTTTTAGCTCCGGGTACTTTGGTAGCAATCATGAATGGAGTTATTCTTGGGAATGCTCCTGATTACGAAACTCTATATCAGCAAGATTTTATGCAAAACCTAACAAGTGACGTACTTATACAGCCGGTTTAGACAGAAATTCCAGTATTGAGTGTGAGAAGAGGTCCTAGACTAGCAAGTAATCAACAGTAGATATAATTCGTGGTTGGATTCGTTACCTGGAAATAGGTTCCAATTGTGTCACACAGCCTCGACCACTCTAAGCGAGGTCAAAGTAATCTCAGCTTTCCGACACATAAAATTTTTCTATTTTTCCTACTGTATACTTAGGGCATGTTTTCCATTCTCCATGGTGATGATGAGGTGAAAGTTCATAATGAACTATTGCGACAGATTGATGTGGCAAAGAAGTCTGGTGTTCAAATTGTCAGGCTGCAGGCAAAAAAACTGTCGATAGCAGATATCGATACAGCTCTAGCCACACAGGAACTTTTTGCGACTGAAAAACTTGTGATCATTGATAGTCTTCATGGCTTACCAAAGAGCAAATTCAAAGACACGCTTATTGACTACATCGCGAGCACCATCCAAAAGATTGATCCGCTCATCTCTGTTGTCTTTGTAGAGAACAAAATTTTGACTGCAACGCAGCTGAAAAAATTCCCAACGGCAAATGCACAAATTTTCAAACTGCCTGTGTTGTTGTTTACATGCATGGATTCTTTGGGTTTGAAAAAACCATCAGAGCTTATTTCACTTTTTCACAAGGTGGTTGAAACCCAAGAGCCAGAGCTTGTGTTTGCGATGCTTTGTCGGCAAATACGCATGCTTCTGCTCTATGCATCGGACGGCATCTATGAAGGAGCACCATTTGGCAGAAGTAAAATTGAACGGCAGTCGCAAGCATTCACGCTTGATGTATTACGTCAGCACCATCAAAAACTTCTTTTGATTGATCACGGACAGAAGACATCACGATCTTCATTGTCGCTTACCCAAGAAATTGACCTTTTCCTTTCGCAGGTCTAGAATGGTGTTGCCAACGTCACTTTTCTTGTAACGTTTTAGCTTCTCGCGGTGGCCCTCACTTTTGAGGATGGAAGCAAAGGAGGCCACATGCAGATTGTTCAAGTTCCAAAGGTTGTTTTTCGTGGGTATGACATTCGGGGATTAGCAGATAGTGAACTCTCAGAAGACGCGTACTACACATTAGGACGCGCATACGCTACTTTCCTTACGCAACGACGGATTAAAGAAAGCACAGTCGGTAGAGATAATCGATTAACTTCAGAAAAATACGCAAAAGCTTTTATTCAAGGTCTCAATGAAGGTGGCATCGATACCATTGACATGGGACTCTCACTTTCGCAAATAGTCTATTACTCGTCGTATGAGTTTAAGACCAAGGGTGCAGCTATGATTACAGCATCCCATAACCCAAAGGAATTTAACGGATTAAAACTAGGTGTTGGATACTCAGATACCATGATTACTGAAGAAGTCATGTACATGTATGAGCTGTGTGAGAAAAAAGAGTTCTCAACAGGTGCAGGAACGAATCGAAGTATTGATGTGTACCCAGCTTATAAAGAAACGTTATTAAAACTTTTCTCACTGAAAAAGAAATGGAAAGTCGTTGTTGATACCTGTAACACAACATCAGGGAAGTTCTATCCAGACATTCTTAGAAATGCAGGATGTGAGGTTGTTGAGCAAAATACAGAGTTAGATGGAAACTTCCCTTTAGGTGTCCCAGATCCTACGGAAATTGAAGTGCTTGAGCGATTAGCTGAAGGTGTCAAAAAAGCTGGCGCTGATATTGGGTTTGCATACGATACTGACGGTGATCGTATGGCTGTGGTGGATGATAAGGGAAACACTCTGTGGATGGACTCAATTGTTGCCTTGTTTGCAAAGGATGTTTTGGATTTCATGCCAGGTGCACCAATAGTTTATAACACCCTGTGTTCCCGACAGGTAACAGAAGCTGTGACGAGTGCTGGAGGTCAGCCAGTTGTGTGGATGACTGGTCATTCATTCATCAAAGCAAAGATTAAGGAAGTTCGTGCCCCATTTGGTGGTGAATTGTCAGGTCACATCTTCTTCATGGATAATTTCTTTGGCCATGATGATGGAGCGTATGCGTCTCTGCGACTCCTGCAATATCTTGAACGAAAGAACCAACAATTAAGTGAAGCAGTCAGCGAACTGTCTATTTATGTCAGTAGTCCAGAAATTAAGTTTGGCCTGGCAGATGACATTAAATTTAACTTCATCTCGACAGTAATTAAGGCAGAGTTTGAAAAACTTTGGCCAAACGGTGAGTATATTACCATCGATGGAGTGCGTGTTGATCTTTCAGATCGTATGGCTATTTGTCGAGCATCTCAGAATGGACCCTATATTACAGTGAAATTTGAAGGAAAGACTCAAGCGGTCTATGATGAAGTGAAGACCCAACTCAAAGTCATGCTGTCAGCGCATCCAGAGATTGACTGGAGTAAAGGTGTCAACACTCATGCGCTAGGTTAATGCTAAAATTACCACACTATGGCAAACCTTCCTACAGTTGTGATCCTTGCAGCAGGAGAAAATAGTCGATTTTTCCCGCTCAATCAAACGACGCACAAAGGGGCACTTAGCCTTTTGGGAAAACCGCTGATTGTCCGCACACTTGAGAATCTAGAGGAAAATGGATTCGAACATATCGTCATTGTGGTTTCAAAAAAAGACTTTGAAGGAAAATGAGTGTCAGGATTTTTGTCTGGTTTTACATTTGAGAAACTACGAATTGAGTTTGTTCTTCAACCGGAATCCTTAGGAATGGGCAATGCCATTTTGTCAGCTTCAGATAAAATCTCAAACGGGTTTGCGGTTACGTTCCCCTTTCTCTTGAACTCAGGAGACTTGATCTCTGGTTTGATCGATCAATCAACTCCAGGTGGGGCACTTGCGGTCGGGTACACCGATAAGCCTTGGCTCTATGGAGTCGTGACGCTTGATGGCAAACGAATAAAAAATATTGTCGAAAAACCTGAGCAGGGAACAGAACCAAGTAACTTGTATGCAGTTGGTGTCTATAATCTGTCGCATGAATATCTTGCGTTTTTGAATGAAACCCCTCAAAGCCAATATTCTTTCGAGGAAGCACTTGATAAGTATTTACAGGTATTTGAAGTTCAAGCTGTTGAGTACTCGCAAGCAATTTCCTCGTTGAAATATCCTTGGCATTTATTTGATTTCCAAAAAAACTTGTTTGCTGACTTACCTGATTTTGTTTCACCACATGCTCACGTGGCAAAAACTGCAGAGCTTGATTCATCCAATGGTGCGATTTACATCGAAGCGGGAGCAAAAATAGGACACTGTTGTAAGATTGTGGGCCCATGCTACATTGGCAAAGACGTTTTTATTGGTGACTTCTCTTTGATCCGTGAATCTTCATTTGAGGAAAAGTCGTCAGTTGGGGTTCATAGTGATGTGACGCGCTCGATCATTATGGAGCATTCATCCATTCATAATGGATTTTTGGGAGATTCTATTATTGGTCGAAATGTAAAAATAGGTGCTGGAATTATCACAAGTAACAAGAGAATGGATCGAAAAAACATTGTTGTTTCAATCAAAGGTATGCAAATTGATCGAGGGACAGATGCGCTGGGCACCGTGGTCGGTGATAACGCTCATATTGGAATTAGAGTAAATATTATGCCTGGAAAATTTATTGGCTGTCGCTCAATCGTCTATCCTGCAACCACAATTTGGGAACATGTGCCACATGATGCTGTTGTCAAACACAGACAAAATGTGGAGGTGCTTGAAACACAAGAATAAAACGCATTTCTCTTATGCAACTTTCAAACTACAAAGCTTTTTTATTTGACGTGGATAAAACCCTCACAAATCTACAGAAAGAAATTTCTCCACGAACAAAACTTGCCCTCAAATTACTTCAACAAAAAGGGTATATCATTGGCGTTTGTTCCGGACGACATTTCGCGACCCTGCATGAAACATTAGAAAAACTTTTTCTGGGAAGCGCTTTGCATATCCACGCTGGCGGAGCGCAGGTCATCAGAACCTCGGGTGAAGTAGTCTGGGAACAGCTCATTCCAGCAGAAGTTGTACAAAAAATTGTTGAGATAGCCCAACAGGACAATGCTCGAATTGTTATTCAACAAGGAAAAAATATTTTTGGAAATGATAAAGGGATGGCACTTAAAGACCATTATGCTCTTCCAGGAAATACTGCAGTTGATGTCTTGCCACTTACTTCGATCACTGACTGGAAGGCACCAATCATGGTGGTGAGCGAACTCACGGATGCATTTACGCAGAAGCTCTCAACGTTACCGATAAGCTTTAAAGTCATGAAGTCCTATAGTGGAAGCCTCTATACCGATATCACTGCAAAAGATGTCACGAAAGCTTTTGGATTGAAGGAATGGTGTAGAATGACGGGCATACCACCAGAAAAAATCATTGGCTTTGGGGATAGCGAAAACGATACAGAGTTTTTATCGGTTGTGGGCTATGCGGTGGCAATGGGAAATGCAATTGATGCTGTCAAAGCGGTTGCTGACGAAGTAACCGGCGATTGTGATCATGACGGAGTAGCAGAGTGGATAGAAAAAAATGTTCAATAAGGAGTATCTATGGCAACAATATTGGATTCTCGTGATGATATTGCAAAGCTTGATATCGGGAATGGTCTGAAATCAATCGAAGAACTTGGGAGTCAGATAAAACAGGCCTGGGAAGAAACACGAATGCTTGATATCCCAGCTCACTATGGCTATGCACAAAACGTCGTCGTGGCTGGCATGGGTGGATCTGCTTACGGAACGCATGTGATCCAAACTCTTTTCAAAGACGAATTAAAAATTCCAGTGTTTTCAATTCCTGACTATACACTTCCATCATGGGTAAACGAGAAATCCATTGTCTTACTTTCGAGTTATTCTGGATCCACTGAAGAAACATTGGCGGCAGGAGAAGACGCAAAAGCGAAGAAAGCAAAAGTGATTGGATTAACTTCAGGAGGGAAACTTGAAGAGTTTTTGCGAGCCAATGGATACCCCGCGTATGTTTTCAAACCGCAATATAATTTCTGTAATGTCCCTCGCTATGCATTAGGCTACTCCGTGTTTGGACAAATTGCTCTGCTTCAAAGACTTGGATTGCTCACGATAACACAGGAGGATGTGAATCAAGTTTTAGAAATTGTTGCTGATGTCCATATTAAAAATGGGGTAGCCGCACCAAGTGATACAGCAGCAGCGAAACTGCTTGCGTATGAGTGTGTAGAGAAGATTCCTATCGTCGTCGTTTCAGATTTCTTGGAAGGGGCAGCCCATGTTGTGGCAAATGCCTTCAATGAAACAGCAAAAAATTATTCTGAATATCGTGTCGTTCCAGAACTCAATCATCATCTGATGGAGGGCTTAGCTTTTCCAAAAAGCAACGACTCGAATTTAGTATTTTTGACGATGCATTCTTCTTTTTATAATCCAAGTAATGCAAAACGCATGAAGCTTACAGAAAGCGTCATTGAGCAAAATAAGAATGAATTTCGATCCATGACTTTAGGTGCGAAAACAAAACTGGCACAAGTATTTGAATTGCTGACGTTTGGTGCGTATGCGAGTTTTTATCTTGCGATGCTTAATAATCAAAACCCAACCCCAAATGTCTGGGTGGATTGGTTTAAAGCAGAACTCAAAAAATAATGAGCAAAGTTTTATGATCGTGCGACCGTATCTGATTGTTCCCAAACTTATTCCTCAACCAACATGGGGTGGTCAGTATATTGCAGAGTTTAAGAGTATCTCTGACTCTTCCATCATGGCAATGAACATAGGACAGTCCTATGAACTGAGTGCAGATACCATGCTTTCAACGATAACTGATAGTTCAAAACTTCCAATTGAGATTGGTGATCCAAAAACTGGAAAAACGACACAAGTGATTGGGGATGCGTCCTCCATGTTTCCTCTCCAAGAACTGATTGATCAGAATCCACAAGCAGTTCTCGGGAAAAAATACTTGGAAAAATATGAACCGACAATGGAGATTCTCATTAAGTTTACGCAGGCAAAGGGGAACTCATTTCAAGTGCATGTCCGTCCGAATGAACTCCTTGGGCATTGGAAACCAAAACCAGAGAGCTGGTATTTTTTTGAGAAAGGAAAAGCAACCTTAGGGCTTTTAGATCCGACTCCTGAAAGAATCAAGCAATACAAAAATATCTGTTTTGAAATTGAGAATGCAATGAAACAGTTTTCTGTGAGTCTTTTACAAAAGCAAAAGACATTGGAAGACGTGAAAAAAGAAATTCAACAGTTGCTAACGACAAATAATCCATATCAATTTGTGAATTCAATTGAGATAGAGAAAGATACAGTTATTGATCTCTCAAATGGGGGGATTCATCACTCTTGGGAAGAGGGATTGGACATTCCGCAGGGAAATATTGTGTATGAGGTACAACGAAATGTCATGGACAATGACTGTACACTACGGTCTTTTGATAAAGGGAAAATTGGAGAGGACGGGAGTATCCGGCCCATTCATGTTGACGATTATTTTCAGGCTTTGGATACAGACTCCAAACACAATGATCCAAAAGCGCTTGTTAGGCAATCATCAACCATGCTCTTTGATTCGCAGTTTTATAAAACCGGAAAAATCACATTTCAAGACAGTGAAAAACATCTTTTTTCACCAGAAAGCTTCCAACATTTCTTCATCAAAGAAGGTAGTATGGAAGTAGGTGTCGATGAAAACAGGCTGAGTCTTTCCAAGGGCAGTTCTGTTTTTGTTCCCTCCGATTGTGTAGAAGATTTACAAATTCATTCAGGATCGCAGGTTCTACACACTTTTATTTGAGGATTCCAATCACAGCCCTTGTTTTATAGTCCGGGGCTCTTTTTTCTGTACTTCTACTACTATTTGAATCATCTCCCCAAGAATAGCCCCAAAGTGTTTTCTCGTTACTTTTGTTTTCAGTCAAATCATATCCAGGATACATATCCTCTTCCTCTTTCGCAGTCAAAGCTTTGTTCGCCTCACTTCGTGGGTCATCAACCACAAAGTATGAGGGAACTACACTTTCACTTCCATGTGATTGTTCTATGATCGTTTGCACGGTACCACCGCCTCCTGCTTTGGCAAGAAGACCATAGCCATCATTGATCTTTAATTGTCCAAGTAAAAATTTTAAATCCGAGAATGAATATATTTTTCTAGATCGAAAATTCACCACCACTGTTTCGTCACCAAGATGAATCGTTAGGTCTGCATTTTCTCCGTTTGTTTCTATATCAATATCTTCTCTAGGAATACCGATTTTTTCTAGTTGAGCGATCATTTGGACAGCGGGTCGAACGGACTGCCAGTGTGTTGAGAGTCCTATCCTATCTGCTCTTGGATCTACAGCGGTTAGCATTTCTTCTACAGTACTGTATGTTTCAGTTTGTTCATCTTTTTTCGTTTCTTTTGTGAGGAAGGGATGTGAGTCTATCAATACAATTCTTTTTGATCCTGAAACTAGGAGTGCGGTGAGTACATCACCACCCGAGCCAATATAGATGAGTGGTAGTTCACTTGCCTCAGGTTCTGCTTCTTGGAGTTTTCTTTTTATTTCAAAAGAAAATGAGATGTTTGCTTTCTCTTGCGGAGAAAGTAGTTGTAGATGATTTTCGACTTGTGAAGGGAGTTCTAGTGACATCAGGTTAAATTACCACAAGGAAGTATGAGATTCCAATAGGGCTTGAGAAATCCTTTGGAGAAAATACAAAACTATGTCGGTAAGCTGAGTTTACCTTGACCACGCTCAGCGTGGTCGGGGTGGTGAGACTTCCTCCTGCATACCAGATGTTTCGCTTTTGGGCTTGTTCAGCCATATCGAAAATCTGGCTATTTCGGCGGACCTTGCTTCTCGTCTCTCATCAGATAAAAAAAACGAGCTGGTCGCTCGCTTTTTTATCTGTCGGGGTGGTGAGACTCGAACTCACGACCTCTTGCACCCCATGCAAGCGCGCTAGCCATCTGCGCTACACCCCGAATTACTTATTATACTTCTCAATAGAATCTACAATTGAGCGTCATTCTCATGCGCTACACCCCGAACGAATTCCAATTATACCGTAAATTTTCTTTTTTCTTCTTGAACTCTCTTGTTCACTGTGCTTAGATGACCCGAAAGATTCTTCGACTTTAGTCCATTTTTTGTACGAGCAAAACGATATCAGAAAGGATTCTATGGCACAAAACTCACAACAAACAAGACCACAATCTGCTGGCGCACGACAAGGGGCTCCACTCCCTCCACAACAGCGTGTTGCTGGAGCAGAAGGTGGACAACGCAATGAGCGTCTTGAAGCAGTCCGCATCGCCATGCAGCAGATTGAGAAGCAGTACGGTAAAGGCTCCATCATGAAGCTTGGTGAACAGATGCAAGCACAAGCAAATGTGCCTGCTATTTCCACAGGATCCATTGCGCTGGATCTCGCTTTAGGTATTGGGGGATTTCCTCGTGGAAGAATCGTTGAGGTCTATGGACCTGAAGCATCGGGAAAAACGACAGTGTCGCTGCACGCTATTGCCGAAGCCCAAAAACAAGGTGGCACTGCTGCGTTCATCGATGCAGAACATGCCCTTGATCCAATTCGTGCGAAAGCAATCGGCGTGGATTTGAATAACTTATTGATTTCACAGCCAGACAATGGAGAACAGGCATTGGAAATTACTGAGATGCTTATTCGCTCTGGTGGCTTGGATATCATTGTGGTTGACTCCGTTGCAGCGCTTACACCAAAAGCGGAAATTGAGGGCGAGATGGGTGATGCCGTGATGGGAGCGCAAGCTCGACTCATGTCTCAGGCGATGCGAAAACTCACAGCAGCTATCAATAAGAGTAAGACCTTGTTGATCTTTACCAACCAGATTCGTATGAAGATCGGTGTCATGTTTGGTAACCCTGAAACCACTACAGGTGGACAGGCACTCAAGTTTTATGCATCGATGCGCATTGATATGCGAAAGATTGGAAATATCAGTGAAGGTGAATTGGTGATTGGTGGAAGACACCGAGCAAAGGTAGTGAAAAATAAAATGGCTCCTCCATTCAGACTGGCTGAGTTTGACATCATGAATACTGGAGGTATCAGTAAGAGCGGTGGAATTGTGGATGTTGCAACCGAGATGGGAATCCTGCAGAAGAGTGGAAGCTTTTATAAGTATAAAGACAAAACTATTGCACAAGGACGTGATGCTCTCAAGCTGGAACTTGAAAGTAACAAAGCCCTGATGAGTGAGCTTGATGCAGCAGTGAGACAACGACTCCATGATGGAAAAACAGAGACACCAATCGAGATCAAAGAGTCTGAGGATGCAGAGTAATTCATGAGCACGCAACTTGAATGGCTTATTGGTAGGTATATTTCGATTCGACCACGAAGTGAAACGGAAATCCGAAGATACATCGAGCAAAAACGCAAGAAATTAAGCGTCACAGATGAGTATGTGGAGACAGTGATCGAAAAATTTAGGAACTTGGGCTATATCGATGATGAGAAGTTTGTGGAGGCACTTTCACATAGTATCGTCACCAATAAAGCCAAGGGCAAGCGCTTTTTATCTGCCAAACTGTTTCAGGCTGGCGTTGAGAAAGAACTTGTCACCAAGGCTCTCAAAGAACTTGATCCGGAGTCTGTCACTGTGGCAATGGAGAAGAGACTACGAAAGACCGAGCGGAGATGGGAAGATTTAGATAAACGCATGGTCTTTGCAAAAGCCTATAAAGTACTGCTTTCAGCGGGTTTTTCCTCGAGTGAGATTCGTCCGTTCCTTGACGAATGGTTGCAAAAACGGTAAACTTGCACCCACTAGTCTTAAAAAAGCTAAAAGGAAATCTTAATTCGTACTCAATATGAACACTCTCGCGTTGATGATAACCTACGCCAGTGAATCGACACCAGGCATCTAAACATATAGATCGTTCCTGGCCTTTTTCCTACCTTTTTTATTGACTTCTTTCTTTGGGAGAATTTTTCCAAAGAATTGTTGTTGTTTTAGTTACGCAAACCCAAATGAGGAGTCAAATATGTCATTTTTTAGTCGATTATCAGGCTTGTTAAGTGGATCGGAAGATACAAAGAAGCAGGTTTCTTCCCCAAGAGTTTCACAGCCTCAAGCACCCAAACCCCCACAACCAAAACCTGTTGTCCACGCTCCAGTGCCAAAGCCAGTGCAAATTTCGTCGCAAGAAACAGAAGCAATGGTTCGAGAAGCACAAGCTCGTGCACGTGAAATTATCGTGGAAGCAAAAGCAGAGTCGCTTTCTGTTCGTGAAAACGCTGAGAGACAAGTTCGTGGAATTCGAGAAGAAATTGCACAAACTCAGCGCAGTATCGATCAAAAACTTGCCAGTATCGATTCAAGACTCAAGCAGATTGATGATCGAGAAAATGAATTATCAAAAAGAAGAGCTGATCTGGATAATCGTGCAACCCAAATTGAAGACACACGCAAATTGTTGGTAAAGAAACTTGAACAAGTAGCCAGTCTCACTCGTGATCAAGCACGAGAACAAATTCTTGAGAACATAGAGAAAAGTGTCTCAAAAGACATGGCTGAAGTGATTCAGACAAAGGTGAATCAAGCTAAAGAAGAAGCCGATGAGAAAGCAAAAGAAATTTTGATCGATGCCATGAAACATGGTGCGACAAACTATGTGTCTGAATACACTGTGTCAGTCGTGCAGCTCCCAAGTGATGACATCAAAGGAAAAATCATTGGAAAAGATGGACGAAATATCCGTACATTTGAACAAGTAACAGGTGTGGACGTTGATCTTGATGATCAGCCAGGGACAGTAAGACTGTCTTCGTTTGATCCAGTACGAAGAGAAATTGCTCGTGTCTCATTAGAGAGACTTGTCAAAGATGGTCGTATTCAGCCAACTCGTATTGAAGAAGTAGTCAAAAAAGTTACGGAAGAACTCGACAAGATCATGTTTGAGGAAGGAAAGAAGTTGTGTCATGCCGTTGGTGTGTACAACATGCCTTCTGAGCTCATCCAAATGTTGGGACGATTTAAGTATCGCTTCTCGTATGGTCAAAACATGATTGCGCATACTCTCGAAGAAACAAAAATTGGTATCGCACTGGCTCATGAACTTGGTGCCAATGTTGATACTGTCAGACTTGGATGTTTGCTTCATGACATTGGAAAAGTGGTCAATGATGAAGAAGGCAGTCATATTGAGCTCGGTGTCAAACTTCTCAAGAAGTATCGTATGCCAGAAGCAGTGATTGATTGTGTCGAACAGCATCATGAGGACAAACCATTCAGTAGCAAAGAAGCGATCATTGTCTACACAGCTGATGCAATTTCAGGTGCACGACCTGGGGCACGATATGAGAACTATGATGAGTACGTGAAGCGTTTGACCAAATTGGAGGAGATTGCAAAATCTGATCCAAAAGTACGTGAAGCATTTGCTATTCAGGCAGGACGTGAAGTTCGTGTGATCGTTAATCCAGAAAACTCAACGGACGAAGATACCGTACTTCTTTCACATACGATCAAAGATCGCATCAAGAATGAAGTTACATATCCAGGTACTGTCACAGTCACTGTCATTCGTGAAGTTCGAGCGGTTGATATCGCGAAGTAGTGTTCTTGTAAAGAATTTTCTAGTTCATAAAGGTATGTATGAAACTGTATCTTGTCAGGCATGGTGAGAGTGAAGGCAACAAGGGTCGCATGCATCAAACTGATGCGACTGTGTTAAGTTCTTCAGGTCTCCTCCAAGCACAAAAGGTTGCAAAGCGATTTGCACATACTCCTGTTGATTTGATCATCGCAAGTACCACCACACGGACACGTCAAACGGCGAATGAAATTCACAAACTTTTGAAATGCCCGATTGAGTTTGATGAGAAGCTTAAAGAACAAAAAGGCCCTGCTGAAGTTTTAGGTAAGAGCTGGGAAGATGCTAAAGTTTTAGAAGTTTGGGAGAAAATAAACAAAAATCATCACAATCCAAACTATCACACGTCTGACGAGGAAAATAACTGGGACTTCATTCATCGAATTTCAACTGCACTGGAGTCCATAGCACAAAAGCCACAAGAGAGTATTATGATCGTGACCCATGGCTATGTGATCCGTGCAATCACTGGACTTGTTTTGCTTGGCCCTGAATTTACTTCAAGACAATTTCAGTACATGAAAAAAGCGTCATTTGCAAAAAATACTGGTGTGACGGTTTGTGAATACACAACCGAGCATGGGTGGGTTCTTGATACCTACAATGATCACGCACATTTACTCGAATGAACCTCTTGTTCATTTGTTCCCTCAATCAGGTGAGAAGTTTGACTGCAGAACATATCTTTCAGACCCTTTCAAATCATACGATTCGCTCAGCAGGGACACAGTCCAATGCTCGTGTTGTTGTGAATGCACGTTTGATAACGTGGGCGGATACGATCTTTGTGATGCAAAAAGAGCATGAAGAGAAAATGCGAGCAAAATTTTCAAATCAACTTCAACATAAAAAAATCGTTTGCCTTGATATCGATGATCACTATCACTATATGGATGAGGAGCTTGTAACAATGCTTCGAGCTAGTGTGAATCCGTATCTGTAAGGTTTTTTGAGATCACTTTTGCAATTTTTTCACCATACTCACGAAAGTGTCTGATAAATCCTTCTTCGTGCGTCAGCTTTGCGATCGTCCCACCAAAAAAAAGTCCAGGTTGTTTTTTTGACTGGTAGGAATCGTCAATAGTCAGGAACACATCATGTCCTTCTTGCGTCGTATCAACGAACTCTTTGACAGGATCGATGTTAGGTAAAAATCCAATACAAACAATTGGGCGAGTTGGAGACTTCAGTGTCCGTCCCTCTGTGGATTCAATCGTATACTCCGTATCATCATGCGAAATTTTCTTCACGCGGAAATTCTCTATGATTTCAACCAGTCCTTGGTTTTCAAGATCTTTAATCAGCTGCCTGTTTTCCTTCCACAAGCAGTCAATTGGTAGTGGAACATCAAACTCTTTGGAACAGATCAGCCGTACAGTTCGCTCAGGCTTTGCAAGCTGAATCACGACTTCGCTTGCCCCATTGGCACCGCCAACAACAGACACAGAGTTCTCAGTGATATGTTTCCAGTCTTGGATGCGAGAGTAGTGAATAAAACAGGTAGAGGAGTCAAGTTTCTCATCTGGAGTAGAGTACATACCAGCCGCCCAGATAAGAAAGTTTGTTGAGAATCGTTTATCGTTTGTCGTTGAGAGAATAAATTGTTTGGCATTTTCATCAAACTCTACTTTATCGATATCGATTTCTTCATGGATTTGTAAATTTTTTCGTTTGGCGACCTCTGCCAAATATTTTTGATACATTACGTGTGTTGGATGGGGAATATTGGGCTGAACATCCCATACGTTGATTCCGGCAATCATATTGTCGTCTTTTTGTGCCCCTGATTCTGAAAGCAAACGAGTTTCTGGAGGGTAATCAAGCCATGACTGACCAATCCTGCCTCTATCAAGGATGTGCACATCTTGTACCCCCATATCAGAGAGACTTGCAGCAATAGATAGGCCACCAGGACCCGCACCAACGATGATGACAGAGTGAAACACTGTATCAGACATATTCGTAGTCTATACGAAAACAAAACCCTTGGGTAGAATAGTTTTGGTGAAAACTATGGTTAAAAAAACGTTCTTCTTTTTGATTCTGTCGCTTTCGGTTCTTTTTTTCTTTGTTGCAAAAAAAACGCTCGCAGTTCCACAGGAACCTGTTCATTACCATGCGAACTTTGCTGTGTTTGTGGAAGGGAAACAGGTTGATTTTACAAAGCCTTCGCTCATGCATATAGCTCCATGCACAGATGATGTCCATGTTTCTACAGATCCAAAAGAAAACGTCCATCTGCATGATCAAATAGGAAATGTAGTGCATCTGCATATGGATGGAATTTCTTGGAACACATTTTTTTCAACGGTAGGGTTTGATCTGCTGCCAGCAACCAATGAAAAATCACTCTCAGTCTACTCAAAAGGAAAAAAAGTGTCCGAGGGAGTTCTTCATGACACGATACAAAAACAAGATGAGATTCTTGTGCATATCGCTTCACAAAGTGGAAAAGAACACATCTCGCAGGATCCACAACTACAACAAGAGTTTGAAAAAGTCGGAACAAACGCTTCAGAGTATGATGCAGGAAACATTGGAATTGAAAAATGTGGAGCGCAAGGAAAAAGAACTCTGTGGCAACGAATGAAGATTGCTTTTGGGCTGTAGAAAATTATTTCTTCGTAAACGTTTGTAGGATTCCACTGATCACTGAAAGCACGAGTGAGAACAAAAGTGCATTTATAAATCCTCCTACCTCAAATCCAACAATCAAGTAATCAACCAAGAGGATCATCAAGGCATTAATCACGAAGGTAAAGAGGCCAAGAGTCAGAATGTTGAGTGGGAGGGTAAAGAGCAAGAGTAGTGGCTTCACGATGGCATTCACGATCCCAAGCACGATAGCGACAACAAGTGCTGTGGTGTACCCACTTAAAAATACTCCGGGGAGTATGTATGAGGTTAAAAAGACTGCAATTCCTTGGACGAGCAAACGAAGAAGTAATTCCATAGTACGTGTATTGTCTTGAAATCCCAAGGTAATGTCAAGGGAAAAGAATTTTTGAAAACCGCTCTTTTATTCGCTCATTCACGGTAATCATTCGAAGACTTTGAGGAAAAAAAGGATATCCATAGACAACCTTGGTTCCAAAGGGAAGAAGGATGACAGCAGCAACAGTCAGTAAATCTTCCTCACCTGTAATCTGATAGACAGTTTTTTTCTGATTCAAATCGATTGTCATGAGAAAGGATGCGAGTTTTGGCTGAATTGTTCCGGCTGGATTAGTAAGCTCCAGGGTCTCTTTTGTATAGGAAGAAGGAACTTGAAATGAATAGTCTTTCTTTTGTGATTTCCCATCGATAAAAGCATGAGAGAAACTGACATCATGTTGTATGCAATACGCTGTGGCGATATCACCAACAACAATGATTGGTTTCTTTTGTGAGCGTAGCTGATGTGCATCTGTCTTTTTTCCAAGAGGACGCTGAAAGTACGTTCGAGCAGTTTCAGTTATCTGATAGCTGTTCTCAAACAATTTTGTGTAGATATTGCCGTCTCTATCTATCGCTCCACCACGGATGCCACTTGAACAAATAACGTCACCTTGCTCATTAGTCCGTAAGGGACAGAGTTCAATAGATAAAGGGTGTAATCCAATTTCAGTTCGTTTGGAGTTGATATATTCTGCGCTTTTTTTGGTGTGCGGTGTCACGATGATCGCCTGTAGTGTGGGATCTGTTAGGGTACTGCCAAATATATCAGCAATGGGAATGATATGAAGATCCTTGTCTCTTTCGATCGTCGCTGAAAAAGTAACAATTTGACTCTTCCTGATCTGGAAGGACTGGATTTCGCTGCTGTATTCCTTTTTCCTATTCATTGAAGCTTTTGTCAGCCCAAGCGTTACTTTTTCCCCTCGAGAAAAGGCAAAAGCAAGCAGATCCCTGTGCCCAGCATGAAAATGATCAAACGTCCCACCTAGGACGACATGTGTATACATAGTTTCCTGAATCCTGTCAGTATACACTAGAGGAAATATCCAAAGTGGTCAGGTATTGAAGATCATTTCAGAGATCCTCAAGTATCTGGTAAAATAGAGAGTTCATGGTACCTGTAGCTCAATCGGTAGA
>CAZBKJ010000009.1:12721-38109 GCA_964492495.1 uncultured Pseudomonadales bacterium | reverse complement strand
GTGAGCTCTGTTCACTTGAACTCGTCGTAACCGTAGCGGTATCACTTCCAGCAGCGGTCTTATAAAAGATTGCCTGTGTTGTGACGTTTGTGGAATCTGGGGTTTGCGAGAGCTTTGTCCATCCACCAGAACCAATAGAAACAGTGGGAATGCCATCTGTTGAAAATACTATTAAGAGTAATTCTCCTGCGGTAATTCCAGATGGCATGGTAATAGTATGACTCGTTGTATCCGACGCATTACTACCACTTGAGCGCGCCTCTACTTTTGGAAAATATGCATCGTAGGTCAGCTTCACGGCACCTCGGGCACCAGACCCACCTGAGCGGTTTGTCGTTCCTTGCACACTTGCACCACTTCCAGCACCACCAGGAATACTTCCGACATTTCCGTTGACGCCTGCGGCGTTATATACACCAACACCACCTGCTGCACCACCAGAGCCAGCACCTGCTGCACCTGCCGTACCACCTGTGGTTGCGCCTCCAGCACCACCAGCTCCTCCTGTACCTGCATCTCCAGCGGAACCTCCACCTCCTCCAGATCCAACGGTACTTACACCACCATCTCCACCGTTTCCTCCGGCATACTCTTCGTCTGTACTGACCGTGTTTGCTAAAGAACCTCCAACACCTTCGGTCGTATTTGTTGTTCCACCACCAGTTCCTCCATCAGCCAAAATTGCTGCACCACCCGCAAAACTACTGTCATTTCCTGTCGCTCCTCCAGCCGTTCCACCAGCACCACCGGTTCCCACGGTGACAGCAAAGGTATTGCCACCGATCACTGTAATGTTGTCTGTTCGGGCATACGCACCACCACCACCACCAGCATTTCCACCGTCGTTATCCGTTGTCGAACCAGCACCAGCTCCTCCACCACCCCACGCCTCTACGTCAACTGAGGTTACTTCTGGAGGCGCGACCCAGTTTCCCGTGATGTTGTAAATTTCTGTATGTGTCCCCATTGCCGCTTTCGCTTCTTTGATCACGTGCACGTTCCCATTGCTGATAAACGAATCGACTACGTTTTGATCTTTCGTCGCCCAGTACATCAAATCGACCACTTTTTGATCACGAAGGACATCGTTTGCGAGATTGAGCAAATTCTGCACCGGAAAGCCAGCAAGCAAGTTGGTAAAAATCATCACCACGACAGCAATGTTTTTACTGATTTTTCTGAAACTAGAGGAGTTATTGGTTTTTGAAATACTCATAGGTCGTGCGACTCACTTTTTCAAAAAATTCTTCTATCTTTTCTTTTCGATCATTGCCATCACCCTTAAATAAAACCGTGATGACATATGGCCTGTTTGGAATATAGACAATCCCTGAATCTGCATAAATAATTTGTTTGTCATTTTCACCAATTTTATGAGCGAAGATGACGTCTTCTGGAAGAGCTTTATCCAGAAATCTGTCCTTACCAGCTCGAGCAAGAAACTCCAGAATTTTCTGAGAATTTTCTCGCTCAAGATAGCTGGATGTATAGAGAGCTCGAAAAAGACGCGTATATTCTTTGGCTGTAATGTTTGAATTTCCATCAAATAAATCTGTCATCCCTACTTCCGTCAAGTAATCATTCAAAGCCCCAGCTCCTAAGTTTCGAAGCAATATAAAGTATGCAGTATTGTCTGAGTTCACCAACATTTCTTCCAGTAATTTTTCGATGGTAAATCGTGTGCCTATCGGTTCGCGGTACAAGTTTCCGTACTGTTCCTGAATATCCCCAGAAAACAGCACCAACTCACTATCCCAATTCCATTCTCCTTTTTCAATTTTCTTCACAGCAGCAATTGCAACAGGAGATTTGATCAAAGAGGCAGGGTAGTACCGGGCAATTTCGTTATAGGAAATATTTCCACCGGTATTCAAGAATTCGATATAGAGCGAGATTTTGTCCTCACCATACTCTGCATAGATTGGACGCAACTTCTCCCGCAGCGGCTGCAGGTTCACAATAAAATCTTCCTGCGGAACAAAGTTTCGTGACACGTCAATCAATGGGTATGGATTCACGTACGCTTCTTCGGAATGATAGAAAAAATTGCTGTGATAGAAAAAGAGTCCGGCGAACGCACAGTTGGACAGAAGAAGGGCGATAATAGTAAGTCTGTACTTTTTCATACAAAAAATGTGAACGTTTTCACTTAGAATCTGGCCAAATACGTAATGATAATTTCCCCAGCCTTCACATGATCATTCGCTGTGTCGTTGGCAAGATGAAGTCTAAATGTGACGTAACTTCCTTGGGTATACGTTCCAGAAGGGGACGTGTCAACAGTAGTGAGTGTCCACGCTAGGGTACCGGTTGCCACGTTGATACTAGTTGCATCTGCTGTTCCTGCAGTATCAAACATCGAAACTTCGACAACGTTAGTTCCGTCCGTTCTCCAGCCATATGCCTGAACTGCATTCGCAGCTGCAAAGGCTGCAAAATCTGAGGGTACTTGCCAGCGAACCCAAATGTCATAGTCTTGGCTCGCGGAGGTAGACGTCCATGTATAGTAGTTGTGTTCGTCTGTCAGATCACTGTCACAAGGAGAAGCGTTTGTTGGGGTTGCAGCAGTGTTGATCGCACGCAAATCAGAACAAAAATCAGATGTCATTGTTCCTGTGTTGCTGCCACCATCAGCGGTGAGTGCGGCACCTGGGTACTCTGGAACAAGTGTGACCACTTTTGTTGGCCGTGCGGTTCCTGCATAGACGGGACCTGAAGATTCATCAAACGTATAGGTATTGCCACTTCCACCAAGAACCACAGAATCATTGGCATCGATCGTGAGAGCGGCATCGGCAGTTATAGAGTCAGAGTTGACGGCAAGTGCGCCGGCAGCGATTGTCGCGCCACCAGTCGTTACGGTCAAGCCTCCTGACGTGACAGCGAGTGCATCCGCGAGTGTCAGTCCACCTGTTGCAGAAAAGTCTGTCCCGGCCGCTCCGATATTGACGATAATTGCATTTCCTGTATCAATTCCTGCTGTAGAAAATGTCCCAGACAACACAATTCCAGTCCCAAGTGTTCCACCGCCAGTATCAGCAATGGTAATGCCGTTGCTCAGGTTTCCGGCAGAGTTGGTAATCGTCATTCCATTGGTCATACCTGCATTGGCGGCCACATCTATCTTTACTCCATCCGTAACAACGGTCGTACCTGCCACTGTTGTATCAAGCTGTTGTACAAGCAACAAGGCTTCGGTTGTGGTGTCAGTATTACTTCCAGTCACGGCATTGTTTATAACGACACCAGAGTCCGTCCCAGCTGATGTTCCTGCATTTGTGAAGTTGTAGGTTAGAAATGCGCCGTTGGCATCCATGACTCCCCAGTCGAGCGTCTGAATGGTCGAACCAAAAGCGATTGCTCCATTGCCAGCAGGATCTCCAATAGCGTCCCATGTTCCACCTCCAGCTGTGCCGACACAGTCAGTCCAACCTGAATTTTGATAGCAGCGAAACTTATTATCAAAGGTGTTGTAGTACATATTTCCTTCGACGTTTAATGCCGGATCACCAGTCGTTGTCTTTACTGGTAGCCGGATCACACCAGCACCATCCGTCTCGTCTGTGCCAAAGATGAGTGTGCCATCCGTGCCATTAGCAATTGATTCACTATTTTCAAAACTTAAGCCCGTGTTGCCTATTGTTTTATTGGTCAAAATTTCTGAGCCTGCGAGTGTAGCGAGTGTTCCGGTCGTTGGGAGTGTCACATTGGTGCCACCTGTTGTTGTGAGAACAAGCGCATTGGCTCCGGAAGTGGAGAACGCGTCTGCAAAGGCGATGGTCTTTCCAGCTGGAACAGTCAGAGTTCCTGTCGTGTCTGTCACGGTAAGCCCAGCAACTTTGAGCGCATTAAACGCTTGGGGCACCGCGGAAAATCTGACTCGAGGAGACATTTCTCCATCTCCATCAAACTCTATTCCAAGATAAATATTGTCAGTATTAAAGTCGATGTCATCAGGAAGGGCACTTACACTGCCTAGAAGTGTCTGGAAGATTCCATTGGTGACGGTAATTGTTTTGGTTTCTGTCCACAGCGTCGTTCCAGCAGCCGCAGCATCATAAATTGTGAAGGTAAAACTGTAGTCGTCGTCTGTGACGTTGGTTCCTACAGTTTTGTTCACTACTTTTCCTTGAAAATTGATCTGTTTGAGTATTCCCGTTGCAGCATAAATCCTAGGTGGTTCCCATACAAAAAGAACCCCTAGTAGAAGTAGGAGGAAACTGATGTGTCTGCCGATCATTTTTGACACGTCTTTACTGTAGCAATAATGATGAGAAAACCACAGACGAATAAAGGGAGAAGATCAAGTTTTTCCGTTTACGATTGAGTCAAGTACGATAATTATTAAGGAATCCACTATTCTGAATTTTTTTATTGCTTGAATACAGTCTAAAAGCAAGTTTTCTAGCTCGCATATAGACCGGTACTCCATCGGTGTTATCAAGAATTATTTCTGATCTCCAAGAAATAATTCTTTTTTGACGTAAGGTATTTTCAAGAATGTGCATTGCGATCATTTCGGTGTACATTGCGACAACTTCTAGCCTCACTCGTTGTTTATCGTGTACCGGTAGTTGGGTCTTTTTCCCATCATCGGTGCGTATCAGTGATACATTTCTCAGAGATAACGTAAAAAGCTCCTCATCGGACATGACTTGAATAAAAAAACGAAACCGTTTCTCTTTTGGAACAAGTGCTGTAATTATTTTCTTTCCCACAGAAATAATGACCTTCACGTCTGGGGTATGGTGAGCCTTATATATACACTCGATAAGCGCGTCCATTTCTTTTTTAGAAAGAGAAATAGTTCTATCTTTGTTCTCTTCAAAGCTAGGAATTATTTCACAGAGATTACCTAGATATGCATCTGCTAAGTGACCATATTCATGCAGAAAGCATCGTACTCCGTCAAGAAAATTATCAGGGATACCCATCCCGATTATTTTTTCTTTCACTTGTGCAATTGCCCTAATCCGTGCTTTGTTTTTTGTCTTGACCGCAGGAAAATGGATCTCATTTGATTCTGGGTTCGAAGAAGCATAGTTGATAATAGAAAGTATTGATTGAGAATCCATCCTCATAAGCCATATTCTAACAAGTCCGGTCAATAATCCTGCTCCCTCCTTGGCAGAGAAGGGCGAACTCTCTATGATGAAAAGATGAGAAGTTTGTGGATTATTGTGTGCACTATTCTTTTCGCTGTAATCATTCCCACACATGTCGTGTCGGCAGGGAATTTTGCTGGCGTAATGATGAGGTCAGAGCGAACCAAGGTTGGACTCAACCCCACACCTATTTTGGTAGAAGTTACTCCGGCGACTCTGGGAACAGAAAACAAGCTGACATTCCAACTAGATAGCAGACTGACAAGTGGAACGCACTTTTCGACCACTGCAGGTGACTACACAACCGATACGAGTGATCTACCCGCTGGGTTTACAGCTCTTCCACTCTCTTCTGCTACTGCCACCAATGTCTCGGGACAGACCGTGACATTTGGGATCAATGATCTCACAGTTGGTACCTCGTATGCGTTTTATATCACTGGCGGATTTCCAGTCAACCCAGCAGCCACTCAGTACATGACTATCATGAGCACTGCCACGAGTGGGGATGTGGTGATTGATACGCAAAATGTCTGGACAGAAACACATAGCAATGACCAGATCACAATCACGGCAACCGTCCCTCCAGCACAAGGAGACTTCAATCTTTCAGTTGATACCGATGCACCTCTTACTGTTGATCAACATGCAGTGCTGACATACACCCTTTTCTACTCCTCAGGTATGACCAGTTCGACACCACTGACTCTTCAAGCACAGTGGTACCAAGGAACAATCGAAGGAGCATCAAGTCCTTCTGTGGACGTGGTGTCATATCAAGCGGGAAGCAGTACAAAAGCGTATGGAGAGATAGAGGCAATTATTGATTTGTCGCGAAACACCATCACCTGGACGATCCCAAGCCTGCCAAGTGGAGTAGGAGAACAATCGGTGTCGTTTCAATTAAAAACAAGAGACAGCTACACGGGTGGGAAAAAAGTCGTGTTCCCGGTGCGCGCACGGATCACACATCCCAGCAGCGTGACTGATATGGAGGTGCTTCGAACATACGTATACACACAGGAATCGTCGATTACCCCAAGCACTCCAGTACCGACACCTTTTTTTGACACATCAGCTCCTGTTACGATCACATCAATTCAACCGCGCACAATCACCCCCACATCACTGACAATTGATGTGGAAACTTCCGCACCGATTCTATTGACTACGTTGTGCGGACAAGACCGAACACGACTTGGCAATACCGTTGTGGATCCAAAAGCAGTGAGTCGTCATAGTGTGACGCTGCCAAACCTCACACCAAACACGAAGTATTATTTTCGCTTCTATGCACTCATTGATGGTGAGCTGCGTCCTTTGTCTGAAATTTTTACTTTGCAGACAGCACTACAAACGACTGAAGGGAATACCGGCCCTCTACTTTTGAGCGCGAGTGAATTTTGGGGAAACCTCTTTTTGGCTCTGGGTGGACAAACGCAAACGAGTGTCCCCCAACTTATTTCTGCAGTCAACCAAGTTGTTGACCTTGAGTTTGCGATACCGGGATCAGCGATCCAAACAGCCACAGTTTTTATTCAGGACGCACAAGTACTGGGAATCACGTCTGCTGACAACACCGAATATCAGACAAGCCAGAGCACAGCGATGCAGATTGGCCCCACACTATTTGCCACAAAGATCCTGCTTCCTGCCACGAAGGGAACTTACGCACTCATGCTTAAAACCAACGATGTGTATGGCAATATGCAGGAGTATCAGCTTGCTAGAGTGCTCACTGTACTCCCACTCAAAGTCACAGATCTTACTGGAAAACCAGTAGAGGGAGCCCAGATATTACTATCAAAGTATAACGAACAGACAAAACTTTTTGATGTCATTCCAGATAGTGCCATGTCACTTCACAACCCCATGTTTTCTGATGAAGTTGGAGTTGTTACGACGCCTTTTTTCACTGGCAAATACGAAGCCATCATCTCTAAAGATGGTTTTGAAACTCAAAAATTGGTCTACACTATCAACCCAAAACAAGATGAAGATCTCCCACAGGTGATACTCCTGTATGAGCGTGACGGTGCACTTGGAAGTATTGAACGATCATGGAAAGACTTCCTTTCTCGTTCCTATACGTTTACGGTATTCTCAGAAGTTTCTTTGCTCATTCTTTTGATCACACTTGGAAACTCTCTTATTATTCTTCTCACGCTACGACGACGATTTGTGCGAAAAAAGGAACAGCAAACAGAGTAATTAAAAGGATGCACTCGCAATCATCGTGATTGTATCCGCGTAATCAGAAGCAGCTGGTGTTGTTCCTGTTGCTTTGGCTTTGACATACACAGAGCCTCTTCCCGCGGTGATCGGCACAGAAGAACTGGTAAAGATATTTCGGCTTGTTGTATCGACAATCCCAACATTCTCAGACGCGCCGTTATACGGAGAAACTGCTGCCAGTGGCCCACCAGAAGACTCTCCAACACTTGCGACCTGCAGTCCATACCCGCTAGGAACGGCAGAGAGATTTGCCGTGGCAGAAGTTATTGTAGAGTTGGCGTTGGCACTAAATAAACCACCTGAAGAGTTGTAGACATACACAAACGCTCCATTCTCAGCATTGGTATCTAAGTCAATCCATACTAAATCAGTAGCCGTGGTCACACTTCCTGTTGCGAGTGTTCCAAAGGCTACGATATACGGCGATGCACTTTCACTGTCACTACTTGCAACATCAATGTCATAGGAAAGGGTCGCACCCACAGTCGCAGCTGTTGAGCTGCTGCTGAACTCCGTCTCGGTAAACTTGGTATGAACCGCCCGAACTTTGATCTTGTAGGTTGTGCTTGGAGTTAAGCCCACGACGTATGCACCACTTCCTCCACCCCAAGTCGAATACGTCTGATAGACAGCAGAGCTTCCAATCGTGTTGTCAGCCTGAATATAGTTTGTCGTCACAAAATCATCGGTACTGATCGCAATCGCGTAGAGTGTATCGGTCGGGTTTTGGCTATCATCGAGCGTGAACTTTAATTTATTGTAGAAGGAACTCGGATTCTCAAATGTGGCAGCAACGGGAACATTGGCTTGTTGGGTAAAAATAAGGCCAGGACCTAAGTTGTAGGTCGTTCCAATACTCTTATCAGTCGATCCTACTTCGTTGATATTTCCAATCATTGAGTAGAGGGCTGAGTCAGAGACACTCGAGCCACCTCCACCAAATCCAAAATCATGCATCTCATACGTTGTGCTTGATGGCAAGGCAAAGAGGAAAAAAACGAGCAGTGGTGTGAATTTTTTTGAAAACATATTATCTCGTATTCATAGTAATCGAATCAGCAAGAAGCTTCAAATCTTCCTGTGTGATTTTTTTGGGATTTGTCAGGGCGACAAAAGAGACAGTGATCATTTTTCCTTCTTTCCATGCAAAAAGTGTCACCGTGTCAGGGGAGTAAAACAGAGCAGAATGTGTGAAGTTTTGTAGTGAAATATTTTCTTCTGCGTACACATCGACTTGTTTTCGTCTGATGGTAATACTGGTGTCCTCATCAAAGGAGCCTTGCTCATACAGTCCCACCGTCAATTGTGATGGGGGAGAAAGCACACGGGAGTTCCAGGTACAGTGGTTGCCCTCTGACACTTCTTTTTGACTGACCGTTTCAAAAGGAACGGTGAGTGAAAAGCATGAGACGCTAAACGTTGATCCTTTGGCGCTACCAGAACTTCGATTCTTTCCATCAAGGTCGGTTGTCGTCCATTCTTGATCTCCTTCTTTTTGTTGTTCTGAAATAAACTCACGAGCACGATCGGAAGCTGTTCCGTAGGTAATTTTTCCTTTGGCGCCTTTTGTAATGAATACATATGCTCCAATCACAGAGAGGAGAAGCAAGATCATACAAACGATAAGCACCTTCTTTTTCATACAGATTTTTTCCCTCGTTTGCGTTTGAGTTTCCAGAGCGCCGCGACGATACCCCCTATACTTAGGAGCGTGATGATTGCAGTCAATGGTTTGATCACGACAAAGGATGTTTGCGTGAAGTACGGAATGTCTCCAGGCTCGCTTTCCCCAGAAACTTTCAGGGTATAGAGCATGAGTGGCAGTGCTTTTTTCACGGAGTACATCGGGGTAGAAAACTGTCTTCTCGCACCAGGAAACAAAAAGAGCGATCCGTCATTGATGATCCCACGAGAGATCATACGACCAAACAGATCGGTGATCTCGATTGTTCCTCGCGGAACCACATGGATATTGCCGTTGTTTTCAAACATCAATCGAATTTCTTTGGGAACTGTTGAAAGAAATGTCGTAGGAAGCAGTGATTCTTGGACGAGTGACAAGCTATACCGCTCACCACCAACCTTTCGTACCAATACAAACGACGAAACCCCTGGGACTACCATCTGTTTTCCCTCCGAGCCAAGCGGGGAGAAACGCGCGATGATCGCACCGTAGTGACCACCAGGACCAAGGGACTGGAAGTTTTCTACGCGAAAATCTATTTTCTGATTCATTCCTGGCTGCAGAATGGCAGAAGACGTCGAGAGCTTGATAAAATTGGCAGCACTTACTTTATCACCAACCTGCGGCTTATCAATAAATGCTACTTCACCGTTCTCGCCTATTTGTTTGATATCGATCGGGAAAAACTCAACATATTGGGGGGAATCAGTTGTATTTGCATACGTCAAAAAGAAAGGAACCGCTGTATCTTTTTCCTTGAGTGTTACTTCCTGAAAGGCGGGATCCACTGTCACGACTTGTTGTTCTATCGCGAAAACTGAAGTACTTTGTGTACACACAAGAAAAAAAAGAATATACAGACTATGTATTACTTTTTTTTGCGCGCGAGTTTCCATAGGGAACGAAGGAACGCGAAAACTCCACCCAGAACGAGTAGCGCAATCACTGCGATAACGAGAAGTATTTTCCATGGTATTACCCAAAATGACACATTTGATTCGATGGGAACATCGCGTTCTCCATTATCATAAACGAAAAGCAGATGTCCTGTGAACCGCCCAAAGCGAAATTTATCTGCGTTGGAGAAATCAAGCTTGAGTGTATACACACTCTCCCCATCGCTGTCTTTGACCTCACGATCTCCATCCATTTCTTTTTGGTAGACCGGGAAGCCATCACTCCACTCTACAAGATATTCTCGCTCACTCCCAGGGAGAATCATGCTTCGTGTTGGGTTGGCTAGTAAAATTGCTAAGTCTTTTTTTCCTTGTCCATCGATAAAGACGTTTCCACTTGGGGCAAGATGCACGTTTCCTGTATTTTTAACTTTGATAAAAAATTGTTGCGGCAAGTACTCTAAGAACGGAGAACTGACACGAAAGTCAGTCACCTGTAACTCTCGTTTGATCAGTGGTGACTTCACGGTTGTGAGTACCAAGATCGCTGGAGATCCAATAATGACCGCCTGTCCATCTTTTTTATCATCATTTAGTGGCCGTGAAACAATAATACTGTAGTAGTACGAGAGCGCCGCATCTTTTGGGGGTGAAAAAGTAAATGAAATGGTTTTCCACTCAGAAGGTCCGATGGTAAATGGATCTTTGTCTATCTGTAGCCACTCAAGACTCGGGTCATCTGGCTTTGGATCCAAAAGTCTTGGTTGATCCCCAGTAGGACTTGCGATAAATGAACCGATACTCAGCTCTAGCTGTTCTGTAGTCGTACTATTGTTTCGGATCTTTATTTGATTGGTCACCGGCACACCTGGCTCAGTCTCAAGCACTATTGAGACAGGGGAAAGAGTCAGATTGATTGCCGTATCAGGTGGAGGGAGTATGGAGATTTCCGGAGCTGCCGAAGGACTGGCCTCACTACCCACTTCTTGCGCCAGCACGGGTACACTGGAGTGAAGCAGTAAACAGGCAACTAGAAAGATGAGGATGCTGCGTCTCATTGCACCATTGTATCAGCAAAATGAAAAAATCCTCTGAAAAAAAACATGAATAAAAAGTTCTTTGGGAAACTGTGATTAAAATCGACCGGCTCCAACGACGGTCAGTGTATCAGTGTAGTCTGAAGCGGAAGGAGTCACACCAGAGATAGCGACTCGAGGAATTAACGTAATGATGTCTCCATTGGCTGTTCCTCCTGAACTTGCTATGAGTTGAAATGAGGTTGAGAGCGTTCCGCCTTTTGAGGTTGTGTCACCTTCGTACTCCGCATCGATGTCCACGGTTCCACCGCTTCCTGCATCGGTTGTGATATCCACATCCAAGACATAGCCTTCAGTTCCTGGTGAAAGCGTTGTGGTTGCTGCGTCGATCGATCCTGATGTCGCGATCGTTTTTGACGCGTTTGCTGAGGTAAGTCCGGCGTTGGCACTCTTGGTCCAGGCAAACCATCCGTTCGGAGCATTGGAGGTAATTGTGATACCAGTGCCAGATCCTGAGATAACTGAGGCTGACGAGAGTGTTCCCAGGGATTGCGAGTTATTTCCAAAAACAAATGTAAATGTGGGAGCAACAGTTGCCGTCACGGCAATCTGATCATCGGCAATGACAGGTACTGCAATGTCTTTTGTGTCTGCGGTTGCAGCATCAGCACCTGTACGGGTAAACACTGTGTGGACAATCGTGGTGGAAGCAGCAGGGTTGGCAATGAGTCCAGAACCGGTAATAAAGAAGCCGTAGGCAGTACTATCAGCCATTGCGGTCACAGGAAAGCGAATCGTATTGCCAGTGACGTTGTCTGCGGTAGCAATTCCTGGCATAGCAGTTACTCCAGCAGGAAGTCCAGAGGTTGAAACGGTATAGTTGCCTGCGGTAGCAGAAAAATGTGTTGCGGAAACCCATTCGGTGTCCAGCGTAATTTTGATGGTGGTTTCTGTCGCTGATGTTGCAGATGTCGTAAACACAACAAGACAGTCTCCTGGATCTGTGGCTGCTTTCATGCGATCACAGCGCATATACACTTCACCTGCAGCAACCGCCTCCACACTCGAAGGATTGGCAAACAGAACTCCCCAGGTGCTCAGGAGAGTGAGTACCAATAGTATTGATGATATGAATTTCTTGTGCATACGATAAACAACGACAAATCTTCAACCTTCATGATGACGTATTGTGTTATTCACTGTCAAGGGTGGTATTAGTGGATTTGATCGCACGCTCATGATATCGTCGAACACATATGAAAATAGGATATGTTGGTCTTGGGAAAATGGGAAAAAACATGGTGCTTCGACTCCTTGAAAAAGGAACAGAAGTTGTTGCCTGGAATCGCTCACCAGAACCAGTGAAGGAAGTAGAAAAAGCAGGAGCTGTTGGGGCTTCAGACCTGCATGATCTGGTATGGAAACTTCGCATCAACGACCATCCTATTATCATCTGGCTGATGCTTCCCGCTGGAAAACCGACTGATGAGATTCTTGAAAAACTGATTCACTTTTTGAAACCCAATGATCTAGTCATTGATGGTGCCAATGCGTTTTATAAGGATACATTGCGGCATGCAAATATCCTGAAAGAAAAAGACATCAAGTTTATCGATGTCGCTGTATCCGGAGGTCCTTCTGGCGCAAGAAATGGTGCGTGTCTCATGGTAGGAGGAGAAACAAGTGATGTTGCTCGTATTCTTCCGCTACTCAAAGTGATAGCTGCGCCAAAAGCCTACGCGCATCTAGGATCTGTTGGTGCAGGGCATTTTGCCAAAATGGTTCATAACGGAATTGAATATGGCATGATGCAGGCGATTGCAGAAGGGGCAGCAGTTCTTGAGAAATCCCCGTACGACTATGATTTGGCAAAAGTGTTTGCGCTCTACAACAAGAACTCAGTGATCCAGTCAAGACTGGTTGGATGGACACAAGAAGCACTGGCAGAAAATCCAACACTAGAAGGCGTGAGTTCTGTCATCGCACACAGTGGAGAAGGAGAATGGACAATCAATACCGCCGAGGAACTAAGGGTCGCTGTACCAGTCATTGAAACTTCTTTTCAGGTGAGACTTGAGTCAGAGAAACAACCAGAGAATTTCCGCAATAAAATTGTCACCGCCCAGAGAGGAAAGTTTGGGGGACATAGTACGAAAAGATAACGAGAGGTCAGAGGCAAGAGGGCAGGGGTCAGTGGATCAGTAAGACTAGTGAGATTAGTGCAGAACTGAACCAAAACGTACATAATTTTCTGTCATTCCAGCTTGTCTGGAATCTTGTTCTATCCGTACAGCTTATGATATGTACCAAAAACAAGGATTTACATACATAATGGCAAATTCCAGACCCACATTGTATGTAGGTGTTACCAGTAATTTACTAGGTAGAGTGTGGCAACATCAAAATGAAGTTGTCAAAGGATTTACAGAAAAATATCATCTGCATAAACTTGTCTATTTCGAAAATTTCGAAACAATAATGCAAGCAATCATCCGTGAGAAACAGATTAAAAACATGAGTAGAAAAGAAAAACTGGAACTGATTGCCTCTAAAAATCCTAATTTTAGCGACTTGTCGAAAAATCTATCAGATTAAGATTTTATACCCGAAAGTGACTTCCACTTTTTCATGCAGACAGAAAGATCCTGGACAAGCCAGGATGACGCCTTCTTCAGATCGCGCAGACCGCAAGACTTGGCTCGAGCCATTCACGTCCATCTTTTTTCAAAAGCTCGTTAGCTTCATCTGGCCCCCAGGTTCCTTGCTGGTAGACTACTGGTGTATCACGCACAGCAGATAATGGGTCAGTAAATTTCCACTGAGATTCTACCTCAACTGCATCGTTGAAAAATGTTTGATCTCCAGTAATTGCATCAGCTATCAATCTCTCGTAGGCATCAGGGAGTTGTTTGCCCGTCAATTTGTAACAAAACTGCATGTACTGTGTTTCGAGCGTATAGTCATGTCCAGGTTTTTTTGATAAAAAGCGAAGCACGATCCCCTCATTGGGTTGGATACGAAAGGTAAGCACGTTTGGTTCGTTGCCTGACTCCAAGTGAGAGAAAAGACGGTTGGTTGGGGTCTTAAACACAATTGACACTTCAGTACATGTTTCCGTAAGCCTCTTGCCAGCTCGAATATACATGGGGACACCTCTCCAGCGATCATTATCAATCTGGGTTTTGAGTGCAAAAAATGTATCGTGTGAGGAATCTTTCGTAACAAACTCTTCTCCAAGGTAGCCTTCATACTGACCAAACACAATACTTTCTGTCTCTGGCACCAGTTTTTCAAGTACCTTCACTCGCTCTTTTGTCACCGCCTCATTGCTAAACTCACTTGGGGCATCCATGGTCACAGTGGTGAGCATCTGTAGACTATGATTCTGTCCGACGTCTTTGAGCATCCCGACACTATCAAAGTACGTTCCACGTCTCCCGATACCAAACTCTTCGGTGGCAGTGATCTGAATATGATCGACATGATCTTTATTAAAGAGTGATTCAAGAAGTCCGTTGCCGAAACGAAACGTTAAGATATTTTGCAGTGTTTCTTTTCCAAGATAGTGATCGAGACGAAATACTTGTGACTCAGAGAAAAATTTGGCGACCTGGGTATTGAGCCGCCTAGCGGATGCCAGATCAATCCCGATTGGTTTCTCAAGCATAAGCCTCGTAAATCCATGATCTTCTTTGGTAAGTCCAATTGATTCCAGGTGCGTAAAGATTGGTTCGTAGAGCTGAGGGTAGGTTGCAAGGTAAAAAATCTTGTTGTGGATATTGGCTTTTTCAAGAGTGCTTGCTATTGTTTCGTACAACTCTTTGCTGGAAAAATCTCCAGAGATATATGAAAGCGCTTCTTTCATCTCGTTCCAGACTTCATCGTTGATCGGGTGGGAGTGATGTTTGTTGGGAAGTTTGAGTATGTCTAATACAAATGTTTCAAACTGAGCTTCTGACATCTCCCGACGTGCGACTCCGTAGATCTTGCTTCCTTTGGGAATCTTGCCTTGTTCAAACAAATCATAGATCGCAGGTAAGACTTTTATCTGTGCTAAGTTCCCAGTCACTCCAAAGAGAAAAAATGAAAAGGTTTCCATGTGGGAAGTTTACTTGATTTCAAAAAAAAAGGGAACTGTGCTTAGAAGAATGCGACAATCTGCGGGTACGCCAGTGTAAACTCATCTGTGAACTGACAAATATCATCACTACATACTGGTAACCACCAGGCAAGTTGACCATCAACGCGTTCGATCGTAAATGAAACATCAAGTCCACTATCAAATCCAACTTCGCCAGTATATGGATTTTCTGTATCAGTTTCATCTGGATTTGTTCTGATCGTAATTGCGACAGGACTACCAGCTTCCATAGTACTGTAGTACAACAACATCGGTTCAATGACTTTTTGCGTAATTTCCATACGCTCTTGGTCTGAAAACTCCTGATCTGGATCAAAACTCAACACTGATTGATACTGCGAAGAATCTGTAGGTGCAACTTGTACAAGTGTTGGGGTAGAGACGATTGCGTTATCTGGTGAAACCGTTCCTGAAAAGACCGCAACGAGTGAAATAACAACAAAGAGAAAGGCGCACGCCAAGACAATAATCGCGGTATTGAGGTGTCGGGAAGCAACGTTCATAGAAGTATCATGACAAACCTGTGAGTTCGATGCAAGTTGGATCTTAAAAAAAACGAAACTTTGACAATCTTATAATTATCTTTATAATGCATATCTTATGCAAAACAATAAAATTTTGATCACAATTAGTACACTCGCCTTGAGTACCATCGTGGCGTTTGAGTTCCACCAGAACACAACACTCGCACGAGCAGAAGACGCACCTGTCACATCACCAGTGACGGCTCCCGTCACCGCACCTGTTACACCACCGATTGGTTCTCCAACCCCAACACCAACTGTGATCCCAAGTAGTACCCCATCAACCACACCGACATCAAGCCCAACCGCAACACCGAAGCCAACATCAAGCGCAACCCCAAAACCAACAAAAACCCCTCATGCAACCTGGACACCACACCCAACTCCAAAACCACACCCAGAGCCACCTAGAGGTCGAAGAGATCACTGGAAAGTAGTTGAGCGATGGATTCAATCGTGCAGATCTTGGTATCAATCCTTTCGTCACCGATAAAACACCCTGCTCATCCTTTTTTTGCGCTCTCGTAACTGGTAGGCTTTGAGATACTGTGATCACCTATCTTGCTATTTTCTTTCTTTTTGGCTGTGCCTTTATTGTTCTGCCTTTTGGGTCGTCTTGGTATGAAATTCCCAAAGTTGTCTTCTCCTGGATCAGCATTTTCCTCCTATCATTTTCTTTTTTCTGGAACCGCTCAGTTTTTCCAACAAAAATACCACGCTCACCCGCAGAGTTCCTTCCAATAGCAGTCTTCATCTTTTCTCTAGGTAGTCTGCTTTTTTTCCATAGTGAGACTGCTTTTTTTGGGAATAGTTTTCGCCTGCAAGGAGTACTGACACTGTGGAGTCTGCTACTTTTTTCTGCCGTCTCCTCGTTCATACGAGTCGACCAAAAGTTGGCACGGGTAGGATCACTTGCACTCATTCTCACTATGCTCTTCGTGTTTGTTGCCCCCATGGATCAAGCGGGACGAGCAGTGGGGACACTTGGTGAAGCTAACTCACTTGGGGCTTTTTCACTGTTCCTGTTTCCATTTGCCCTGTCACTTTCTGTGTCAAAAAAGAGAAAAAAGCTTCTCATGATAGGAGTTTTTTTGTGTACAGCACTCATCGTGTTCTTTTCTGGATCACGCTCAGCACTTATTGGATTGGTCGCTCAAACACTGTTTTTGTTTCTTTACAAAAAAATTGAGATCCCAAAGGCAGGAATACTCACAGTCATGTTTGTGATCTTTTCCCTGTTTCTCCCATTTGCGGATGTGAAACAAACCTTTGATTCACGAACAGAGATCTGGAATACGGCGTGGCAAGCAGGACTGACACGACCACTGTTTGGCTGGGGCATTGGCAATGTGGAACATGGGTTACGAGAAACCGCAAAAGAGCTACAAAATCCTTTGCGCTTTCAGTACGTTGATAGCAGTCACAATGTCTTTCTTGATTGGTGGGTACAGGGAGGGATACTCGGGCTTTCACTTCTGAGTGGTCTTGTATTGTTCACACTCAAGGGATTGGCAAAAAAGAACGATAGCCTGACATTTTGTGCGTTTGTTGGAGTTCTCTGTGTGATGCTTTTTAATCCGGTAAGCATTGCAATTTTGATTCCATTTTGGTGGTGTGTAGGGCAAGGACTCTTTCACAAAAAATAGCCTCTCTGGAAAAACCGCTTCCATGTGGGATACAATGTTGTTCTCATGCCTCCCAAAAAAAGAACAAAACGAACAAACATTCCTTCTTTTGATCCGCACAGAGATACATCGTTTGTTCCAGGCTCTCAAGTTAGTCAACCGATCGACACACTACCAACACGTGATGCAGCACAGAAGTCGCAGTCTTTTTTTTATCATATTGGTGATGCAGTCTGCCGATTTTTTTCCAAGAAGTATGTTCCATTTCTGGTTGGTAGCGGACTTCTGCTTGCGTCCCTTTCAGTTACAGCGTATTTTGTGAACGTTTCTGACAGTTCGACAACGTTGTTTTCCCAGCCAGAGGGAAGTGACATAGTCTCGTCTCCAACACCTCTACCTACTCCCACTCCTGAACCTGGCATGACGATCACACTGATGGGAAGAGGAGGGGCAGGACATGATGGAGGCGCACTCACCGATACAATTTTGGTCGCACGAATTTTGGAAACCCAGAAGAGAGTTGTGTTGGTTTCTATCCCCAGAGACTTGTGGGTACAGATCCCGTATGACGGGAAAGACGGGATGAAAAGTAAGATCAACGCAGCCTACGCGATTGGGGTCGACAGCAAAAACTATAGCAACAAAATTGAACGCTATACTGGCTCAACAGGTGGGGGAAACCTTGCAAGTGACGTACTCAAAACTGTTACCAATCTTTCAAGCGATCACTACATCACCATTGATTTCTCTGGATTTGAACAAGCGATCGATAGTATTGGTGGAATTGATATTACTGTTGATACTGCATTTACGGACTATGAGTATCCGATTGCTGGAAGAGAAAATTTGGACTGTAGTACATATGCACCGGTTGCTCTGGATTCTAATGCGAATGTCTACTCAGAAGCTGACTTGATTGCTGCAGGAAAGCTTGACGCTACTCTGCTCACTGGACTTCCCAAAGACTATCCGTGTCGCTACGAAATGCTTGCCTTTTCATCAGGAAAACAACAAATGAATGGAAAAACCGCATTAAAGTATGTACGGTCACGACATAGTAGTCAGGAGGCGAGTGATTTCTCGCGATCCAGAAGACAACAAAAATTGATCACAGCGGTGATTGAAAAAATGTTCTCAATCAATGCGATAGGAAAAGTGCCGACATTTTTCTCCACCCTACGCTCGCACATAGATACTGATCTATCCGCTACAGATGTTTTGGGACTGCTCCCCAAAGCTTCCGAGTATCGCTCGTATCCGATTACATCGCTGACACTTACGTCTGACAACTACCTGCTACAGGGCTATACAGCGGATCGACAGTTTGCTTTGTTTCCACTCACCGGGGAAGAAAACTTCGATGCGATCAAAGACTGGATAGGGACAGCAATTGATCCACAAAAAGCACTTCGATATCCCACGATTGAAATTATCGGGAATAGAAGTACAGCGTCACAAGCCGCAACTCTTCAAACGACATTAAACACCGATGGCTTCCCAACGCATCTCGGGCAACTTCTGACAAAAGAAGCCACGACAGGAGCAACACTCATACTCAAATCAACAAACATTGATCCGAAGGTTCTTGAGGAGATCAAAAAAACAGCTGGAGTTCTGTATGAATCAGCTCAAAAATCTCTACCTGGAATACCAGTATCCACTCGTGATATACAGATTGTGTTACCAGCAAAAACTGTGACAAAAGAGTAACTGTACTCTACTGTGAGAACCACACTATGGCACCAGATGAAAACGACATTGATCATGAAGATTTCCAAGTAATGAAGGCGAAGTCAATTCAAGTTGATGCCAACTTTGAGGATGAGAAAGTGCAGAAAGTTTTCACAAAAAAAGTACTTGATCGAGTAAAAAAAATTTTTGAAGAGATACTTCATGGCAAAGAGGCTGAGGCACTCCTTAAACGCACAGATGCTGAAATACTTGCACTCCTCAATCTTCTCTTTGGCACAGAAGAAATTCACATTGAGTGGACAGACAGATTGCAGCAACCTGTGAACGATGACCCTTCATGGCTACAAGAGAATACTACTGTACTTGCAAACATTCATAGTCTCGCAGATGGACTCAAGGATTATGCGGATCTGCCAATTATCACGGATGAGCTTAAGACAGATCATAAGGAGAGAAAACGCCGACGCGATGCAATGCATGTTCTCTTTGGACCACTATTTGTGAATTTTCTGGATCGCTCGAAGCTACGGAAAAGTCAATTTTTCGGTTTTCAGCCGCTTATGGAAGGGATCGTTCGGGCACTGCGAAGACATGAATCTGCTTCACAGCCAGACGAATCAACGACAGCCAAGATAGAAATGCTCAAGACCCACTTGGAAAGTCTTACTTCCGTATTTTCACTTCATGAGAAACCTGTCTTTGGCAATAATCCAGAAACAAGCATTGATAACTATGAACAATTAAGCTACGAAGAAAAATTGGAGTTTGCACGAACGGTCAATCCAAAAATTAAAGAATTTTTACAAGAACTACAGAGAATTCTGACGTTGCCTTGAGAGTTCTTTTCGCTCAACGTACTCAATCAATGGCTCCATAAAATACTCTTTCCATCCACGCTCAACGCTGGTGTGTTCTTTCGTGGGAACATTGATATGAAGGAGATTCACTGTCGTGGTGCGATTGTTGTCTTCCAAGTCGATCGTGAGTGTGGATATTCCAAACGCTGCTTTCCATGCGAGCCATTCCTGTACGAGTTTTTTTTCTTTGATAACTTCAGTGTTTTTCCCATGAATCTGTCCACCCCACAGGGAAAATTGAAATCCTTCTTCCTCACTCATCGTGCTTGGCCCTGCACCCCAAGCGTCAATTACTTTCGGATCAGTAAGTGCTTCCCAGACTGTCTTAATTGGGGCTTTGATGATGTAGGATTGTTTGATTGCATTCATATTTTCTGTTTGTTCTATGTTCACTGGTCTTACTGATCTACTGATCTATTTGTCTTTCCTCTGCCTCTTGTCCCTGACATCTGAAACCTTGAACCTTGTCCCTGCTATCTCCTGACCCCTTGCCCCTGACCCCTGAAACCTGAAACCTTGCCTCTTGCTATCATCTTGCCTTGTCCTTCTTTGTTTTCTTTCCCCATTGCCACTTTGGTGTTTCACCTTTGAGATAACAAATCACAAGTAAAATAGCTGTCGCAAGAAGGGTTCTTGGAAGTAGGCTCAGGTTTACAGCATGAACGCTCCGAGTGTACATATCAACTGACCACGAGTTCCAGATAATAAAAAGAATATACACAAGCAAAACCAACCAACCTTGCCAGGTTGCAGGTGTCCATCCCCAGCCGTATGTTTTGCGCACAAACCAAAATTCTTTTTTTGCCATGTGTGTAGTATAGTACTTTTCATTAAGGAAACCAGATAGGTTAGGTAAGGAGAAATTATGGAGAAGCAACGAAAAATAGAATCCACCGGGAGTACTGGCTGGATCAATGTCCGAAAACTAAAAATAGGTGATGAGTTAGTCGGAAGAGGTATTGTTACCTCGATTATGAGTAATCGTGATGACTATATCATCAGATACGGTGAGGGAAGAACCTTAGAAGTATCAGTACATGCAGGGTTGCATGTGGTACCCACCAATATTGAATAATAGCTAAAGCACAATACTGTCTTCTTTTTGGGCTTCACGAAGCAAAATATAGTTGTCTTTTCTCATTCGCTCATCTTCTCCCACAAACACCGCTTCTCCTTTAAGTACTCTTTCTAAAGGCTCGCAGTGTTTGCATCCCCCAAGCTTGCACTCCAATTTATTCAATTTCCTTGCTAGTGAGATTTGTTTGGCAATTTTCATAACGCGCTCACTACTCTCTGCAATATCAGGTAGTTCTTTTTCTTGAAGCGTATCGGAAAATTCCAGATACCAGTAGCTTGCCTTACTAGTTTTTCGCTTTTGCGTATTGGCAACCAAAAGGGTATAGATCGGAAGTTGGAGTGAGTTTGCATCTTCTTCTGATTTACTGGTTTTGAAATCAATAATATGGACACTATCAGTCTCCGGAAGATACTCGAGCCAGTCGACTTTACCACACAAAATAATATTGTCCTCTTCACTGATCCAGTAAAAGGGAAGTTCCATCTGTAGCTTCACGGCTTTGTTTTTCAATGGCCCTGGGTTATTGAGCACCTTTCGGATCATTGCTTCACCTCGCTCTTTATACTTTCTCTCTACTTCTGGATCCAAGAATCCTCCTCTTTTCCCGCTGTAGCGATTCCAGACTTTGTCATACTGCTCAAGCAAATCAGAAGAAAAACGAGTTTCACTTGGGATCACCGAGAGGCCTTCGAGCACGTCATGCACAGCCATACCAAGCGAGAGAGAAGGTGAGGTCAGCTGAATCTTTCTTTTCGTCTTTGGATCTTTGTAGATGTTACGAAGATAGTACAATCTGTGACATTTGAGGAAATCAGCGATCGAAGAGTGAGATAACCAGGTAGCGGAGAATTTATCCATTGGCATAGCCCAGAGTATATCAAACAGCGAGTCGGAAGAGAAATTGAAGCGACAATTCTTTTTCTTTCGTTCTTTTTATATTCTTCTTACAGAAAGAATATGTACTACCAATATGGTAGTATTACATACATCTTTCACATGCCTCACAAAAAAGGTAAGACACCTTCATCATCGGTTCAACTTCGAAAGAGCAAACATTTTTTTGCTCAGTTTGCATCGTGTTTGTATAGCGACAAAGAATTTCGCAAACACGCACGCGAAAGAGTCAACGAGTCCTACCTTCGTTTGCAACATATCTGGGAACACATCGACGAGCTTTCATATAAAGACCGCAAGATACTGGTAGAGAGTGCAGAGTTCGTGGCTTCGTGTAAAGAAGTCTTTCGCATTATCGATGAACAAATCAAAGGAAATACCGCGCAACCAACTACCTCGAAAGACACAACGCTATGAAATTTTTTATACTCCTTTTCTTCATTACACTTCTTGCTGGATGCTCAAGATCTTCAACTGAATCAGCAAATATGGCTCCCTCACTCCCGACGATATCAGGTACAGAGTCGAAAGAAACAAACTCTGTCGTATCTCCTCCAGGTGTTATTGCACAAAACCTTGATACTCCCTGGGCAATAGCTTTTTTGCCTGATGGTGATTTGCTGGTAACCGAACGCAAAGGCACGGTGCTATTGGTGGATACAGAAGCAAAGGTCGCTCCAAAGACAGTTGCGACACTTTCTTCAGTACGAGAAATCAGTGAAGGTGGATTGCTTGGAATTGCAGTTCACCCTGACTTTGCCACCAATAACTCTGTGTATCTGTACTACACATATAAGAATTCGGGAGACGATACCTTCAATAGAGTGGTGAAGATGACGTATGCAAACGAAACACTTTCTGATGAACAAATTGTGATTGATACTATTCCAGGAGCAGGGAACCACAATGGAGGAAGAATCGCTTTTGGAACAGATAAGCTTCTGTATATTGGCACCGGAGATGCCGGGGAACCATCGCAGGCACAAGATACAAACTCTCTTGCTGGAAAAATTCTTCGTGTGACAGATGAAGGAAAAGCTGCACCTGGAAACCCATTTTCTAATGAAGTCTTTTCCTATGGACACCGTAATGTCCAAGGACTTGCTTGGGACAGCAACGGAAAACTCTGGGCAACAGAACATGGACGATCTGGAGTTACCTCAGGCTTTGATGAACTCAATCTCATACAGTCAGGAAAAAACTACGGCTGGCCTGAAATTCAAGGTGATGAAACCAGAAACGGTATGGAAACCCCCAATCGACATTCTGGATCAAGTAGCACTTGGGCACCAAGTGGAATGGGATTTTTGAATGGATCAATGTATTTCTCTGGTCTTCGTGGTGCAGCACTGTACAAAGCGACACTCACTGGAGAGACAGTCTCTGACTTTTCGGAACTTTTCAAAGGGGAGTACGGCAGACTTCGTGAGGTCATCACGGGACCAGATGGCATGCTCTATATCACCACAAGCAACAAAGACGGTCGTGGAACTCCAAAAACTGGAGATGACAAAATCATCCGACTAGATCCCGCCAAACTCTAATTATCTTCTTTTTTAATTGTGTACTGTAGAGTACACTCTAAAAAAACAGGAGAATATATGAAGTACTACGTTACAGAGTTTATTGGAGCTTTTTTTCTTACGCTTACAGTCGCACTTTCAGGAGGCAGTGATCTTGCCCCCTTAGCCATTGGGGCAGCTCTCATGATTATGGTGTATGCCGGCGGATATATTTCTGGCGGTCACTACAATCCTGCGGTCAGTACAGCAGTCGCACTCTCAGGAAATCTGGATAAGATTCGTATGCGTGGCTACTTGATTGCCCAGATCCTCGGTGCGCTCATTGCTTCTGTGACCGCAAATCTTATGACCGGACAAGTATTCGCTCCTGCACCCACTGGCTCCATATTCTTTGCACCTCTCATTGCAGAAGTTTTGTGCACATTTGCACTGTGTTATGTCGTCCTTCACACAGCTCTAGCCAAAGAGACAAAAGGGAATTCATACTATGGACTCGCGATCGGAAGTACGATCATGATTGGCGCAGTGATTGCCGGGCCAATTTCTGGAGGGGTATTTAATCCAGCAATTGGCATCGGAAGTTTCCTCGCAAATCTTTTGCAGGGTGGAACTATGACAGCTTCGGCTGCAATTCTCTATATCATCGGCCCTGTACTTGGAGCTGTGCTTGCTGATGTTGTGTATTCAGTACAGAAAAACTAGCTATGGAACAGAACAACGATCCAGTACAAGACCAGGATGATAGCAATGTAGAATCCTCCTCAAATGAAAAGAATACGCTGACAATGGATAACTTAGATAAACTTCTAAAGTTTATCTTGAAGCCTGGACAAAAATTGATATGTTCGAAAGAACAAGTACTCCAAGACCTAACAGAAATTATAGAAACAATGTCGCCTGCAAGAAAGAACGTTGTACTATCGGTAATTAACACAACAGAAAATAAACAATCTGTAGAAAAACCACGACTAGATAAAATTGAAGTACCATCAACAGCTCAAAGATTGAATTTACACAAAAAAAATACACTTACAAAGAACTACTTAAACTCTTCACTTATTCTAAAAGGAAGACTACGAACCGATGGAAGAACGTAACTTAGTTTCAACAGAATGTTAATTCTGGAATGGGTTCTCTAGTTTGTGAAAGTATAAGGCAGTCGCAAACCATGCAATATTATTGGTGTAGTAGTTGTTTGGATCTTCCCAGTAACTTTGCTTTTCATCCTCAAAGAATTTTTCAAGAATCTTTTTTTCATATACTTCTTTGGCAAGTTCTGGATCAGTCACCATGAAATTGGTAAGAGCTGTGGAGTACCCCAGTACCGATTCATAGTTCTCAAATGGCTGTCCATCATGTGTGTATCCCACGACAAGTTTTTGGTCTTCTTTGTACTTGGTTCTCAGGAAATCAAATTTCTGTACGTACTCCAAAGCTCGCGGATCCTTCGTCCATTCATAATCCATTGCTAGCCTCCAGCTTACCCGCACAGCGTTATAGGAGTAGTGACTTTGATGCATACTCTCTTCTTCAGGAATACCAATGGTTCCTTTACTATCAATCGTGCACCATTCTGGTGGAGCAAAAATTGGAACATCAACATCAAGGGCAGCCTCAGAACACTTCCACAAGACATCATAGGAAGAATCAGCAACTGCATTCCACGGCAAATCTGGAGTGATTGTTGAAAATAATTTATACGCGTACGGGGCAAGATACGATGGATTAATCACAACTTCCTCTCTGTCCTTTGCCCAGTTGCCGGCAACAAAGTAGTACTCATCCCCAAGCTGTTTCACTTCGTATTCCCACATAGCACGGATAATCTTTTCTGCGTCTTCTTTGTAGGTTTCTCCCTCCCATTTCTGTGAGGCAAGAATTAATGCGAATGCGATATCTTGATCCGCATCACTTGCAGTACCTTGATCGATCACACCTATTTTTCCATCTTCTCGTTCTCCATATTTCCAAGAGAAAAGGCTTGTGTCAGTCATCAAATTTCCTTTTGTCCAGTTCCATACCCGGTCAAAGGTCTCTTTGTCGTCACTCCATACGGCACGAAGAAGTGAGTAAGACTGTCCTTCTGATGTGGTTCCT
>CAZBKJ010000009.1:0-12711 GCA_964492495.1 uncultured Pseudomonadales bacterium | reverse complement strand
TGCCGGATCGACGGTTTGGCCGGTAAAGAGAATAAAGTTCGTAGCATAGGACTGCCAGCTACGTGTCAACATTTGACGAGGAAGCTTTGGAGACCACAACTCAACCCCCCATCCGTCGGACTGAAACGAGGTAACTATTCTGGCATCACTTAAAGCCTGAGAAGTTAATTTACTGTTTCCCATCAACAAATCGCCTTCCATTTGTGGAGTCTTTGCAATGTAATCGATAGTTTCAGCTGAATTACGAAAAACAGTTTCTTTAATATAAGGATCCTGATCAACCTTCCAGTACCAATGCGCATTCGGGAAATATATACCACTCGGATTTTCAGGATCAACTAAATCTAGATATGCATAATTATCAATAACAATCACTGTTTCTCTATCAACATTTTTCCGTATCCACTCAACTGCTTCAAGCTGAGCACTCGTTTGTTTGGATACGAAAATTTGATGTTGAGTACTCGTTTGTCCAAAGGATCTACTTGTCTGCGCAAAGATCGCGTAGCCACCTAAAATAAAACAGCACACAGTCACGCTAATTACTTGTGCTCCTAGTTTTCCAAACAGCCAGCGAAAACCTTGAATAATTTCAAATCCAACGACTCCAAAAAAAAGTGCCTGGAATGGCAGCAGGGGAACAATATAGAATTCTATTACAATTCCTCCTCTCACTAAAAAGTACCAAAAAAATGCACCGAAAAGTGACAACCCAATGTACTGTCTTTTCCTTTTATGAAAAATTCCAATCAACAAAAGGAGTATGTTGGCAATCATTCCACCATACACGATAAAGGGATCCTGACGAACCCACAAATCAAAATTGTGCCAAAAACTGCTTCCTTCTTTGACAAAAACTGAACCCCCCTCACGAGATGCCTGGTACTTCAAACTTCCAAGAAGGGAAACATGTTCATTCGTCCCACCAAACATAGATCCATATGGAAAAAGCTCACCTTTTAACAATGCGAAAAGAAAATAGGTAGAAACTAAGAAACCCACAATCAATACCCATTTAATAATTGCAAAATGCCTGTGAGTTGCGTGAGCTCGTAGAGCAATCAAGAATAAGAACCCTGGGATAAAGAAAACTGCATTTTCTTTTGTCAAAACTGCAAATCCAAAAAAAAGTGCACTGGTCATAATATGTTTTAACGTGAGTTGTTTTGCATACAAATAGGCAAGTGACAAGAAAACCCAAAAAACCATGATGTTATCCAAAAGTATTCTTCTGTGAAAATACAAGCCTAACGGTGATAAAGAAAAGATGAGGGCAGCAATACATCCTGCGACATTGCTTTTTGTGACTTTTTTAGCAACAAAAAAAATAAGAAAGGTGGAGATTATATTGAGTATAAGGATAAATACCCTTCCGGTATTAATTGCAAAACCAAATGTGTACAAACCACCCGTTAGTAATAACCATAGAGCAATAAAAATCCACCCACCTGGGGCATGATCGTACCAGTAGGTATATGGAGCGAGTTCACCTTTTTGAATTAATGACCACGCTTGTGAGAGATACACGCCTTCATCATTTTCATAGTAGGGAAAATTAAACATGTTCAATCCATGTGCGATAGCAGACACGAGAAGTAAAAAAATAATGAGGTAGGTGCTCCACTGAGTTAGCCTTTTGGAAAGCGTTTGAAAAATGTCATTCATACAAATTCTGTTCTTTAGCTTTCTAGCGTTTCAAACGCAAAGGATGGTGAAGAGAGTACGACGTCTTTTCGATGATCATTGTGGTGCGCTGTTTTTTCCCAGCCTTTCACCGCAAATACTGCCCGACAAAATGCACGGATGCTACTGATTGCGAGAATTGCCTGGTATGGCAAAAACGTCAGTATCAACTTGATCGGATACCAGAACGGCATACGCAGATTATATGAGCGGGTAAAATCAATCAGTCCAATCACAAACACACTGATTTGTAAGGCCAGAATATATGCAGGCAGGAATGAAAACATCGCAAGGACTATTGGTACGCTTCCGGTAAATAGCAAAATAAGCGTAAACGGTATATACAGGATCCAGAAAATTTGGATAAGTGGTACCAGAAGCAAGTAGCCGATTAAGAATTTCTGCCAAAGGCCTGGAACTTGGAGCCAAATACCAGACATGAAAATTTGATAAAACCCTTGATTCCAACGACTTCGTTGCTTGATAAATGCACCTAGTGATGAGGGAACTTCTTCTTTGGTGGCGTATGCTTCGTCATAGACGACACGTATATTCGCTCCCTGTGCAGAAAGCCTAATTCCCACATCCGCATCTTCGGTAAGCTTGCTCTCATCCCATCCACCAATTCGCTGTAACCAACCTCGCTTGATAAAAACTGTATTTCCACCCAAGGGAACCACACCGTGACTTGAAAAAGCGTGAAGTGATGACTTGAACCAAAAGTAATACTCAAGGCAGTTGAGCATTGCGTACCAGTGTGATCGGTAGTTCATCAACTGCACACCAGCCTGAACCACGTCCACATCTTCTTGTACATAGAGCGTATTCACGACTGAGTAAATATTCTTGTTTGGTTCATCCTCAGCATCAAACACAACAACGACATCGCCGGCTGCGTATCGCAGTCCCATATTCAAACCCGCCGGCTTATTGGGTAGATCCACATGTGAAACGAGAATTTTGACTCTGTCACTTTCTCCATTTTCTGCACCACGGATCGCGGCTCTCACTGTTTCCTGATCGTCAGCACGACAGATCACAATGATTTCGCACAAGTTTTCTGGATAGTTCATTGCAGATATTGCCTTGATTGTGTGACCAATGACTTGTGCTTCATCACGAACAGGAATGAGCGCGGTAAATGAAAACTGTGGAGGACTAAATTTTGTTGGACTGGATCGTTCATGAAGCGTGCTTGGATCGTTCCAGCTAAAAAGCATCGTAAGCAAATTAAACAGTGACTGTCCCAAGAGAAGAAATGTTAGAACCACAACAAAGGAAGAAAACAATGATGAGAGGGAAAAGACCGAAAGAATGTAGACGACTCCACAAAGTGCAGTCACAAAAAGGAGCAAAAAGAGCAGACTGTGAATCGTTTGTTTGGTCATGAGTAAAAAATAGAAATACCAAGCCCAACTCTACCGTGGGAACCTATATCCACATGCAAAAAAGTTGTAAGAAATCTGTAAGTGAAGTCGCACTGCTAGGGGGTTAAACCCCAAGGGAAGGGAGACAAAACAGGAGAATACTTCTCAGCGAAAGAGCAGTATAACACTATTATATGGATGTTGGGAAACGAATCTGTTTTGGGCTTGATGCAGTGAATCCTTCTTCAAATTTTTTCCAGTCAAAATTCCATGGATCAGTTTTTCTTCCAGGAGCAATATCGCCGTGCCCCACGATAGCACTGATTGGCAATCTATTTGCAATATCCAGAGACAACTTCACAACTGCAACGTACTGCGCTTGAGTGATTCCACTCGTTTGCGTGGCGATCAGTTCCACCCCAATACTAAAGTCATTTACTTTCTTTCGGCTATCCGGGGCAGGCATTTGGCTATCACCAGCATGCCAAGCTAGTCGGTTTTCAGGCACCAGCCGGTAGATCTTGCCGTCTCGATCAATGATGTAGTGAGAGGATACTTCACTTTCTTCCAAGACAGCTTGAGCAGCCTGTATGGTCAGTCCGTCTTGCACATTTGGATTGTAAAGCGAATGCAACACAATGGTATCGACACTTTGTACATTTCTTGTGTCATCACTTTGCCATGTGGTTGAGAGCTCGGTGATCTCAAGGCTCTTTGTACCAGTGGTCGTTTTGGGTGGCAGTGAGATTCTAGGTTTGAGTGAGGGAAGCGGTGACAGGGCTGCTGGACTGGGATTGATAGTTTCCACTGGCACGGCTGAGGGTGACGAAACCTCTGTTGGGGTCGGATCAGACACAGTAGGTTGTATTGACTGTGATTGCTTTCTACAACCAGAAAGAAGAATGAGAAGAATACAAACTGGAAGTATTTTTTGAACAGTCATGATGTGTAGTGTACAAAGTGACAGTTCAAAAGGCTATCGGTGAAAACTTAGCTTCGCTCAATACCATCAAGCGGGATTTCTAAAAACCATCTGATTTTTTTGTCTTTGACGATGATCGCAAACGACGCTTTCTCTTCAGGGGATATAGAAACCTTACTCACCGGAGTGGCAACACGCTCAATTTTTTCACGTACTTTTTCAAAAAGTGCACTCCCAGTCACTCCAAACATCGTTACTTTTTTCCCTTGGAATTTAGAGATGAACTCATCAATTACATCTTTAGAGAGTACAAGATCAGCTCGTATGTGACAAAGGCTATCTTCTGATGCAAGTGACACGCATTCATTCACTCCACTGGTAATGAGCCCCATGCCTTTATCTTCTGCATAGGAGTTCGCCATAGAGGTAAGTACGGTTGCACCTTCAGCGCGAACTTTAGCTAAAAATTCTTGCTGCAATATCCATGTTTCCTTCGATGTTGCTCTTCCCGAAATAAATTCTCGTTTGTCTTGTGGCATATTTTTTAGTCTACATCAAACTCACTTTATCTAACAGATCGGTCGACCACAAACGAATTTTGTGTTCTGGAAGTAAAAGGACACGAGAGGGTTGGAGTTCTCTGACAAAGTCTTCCGTATGACTGACAAGTATCATTGATCCCGTATAGCTTTTGAGCGCTTCAAGAATGATACGCTGACTCATCACATCAAGGTATGTGGTCGGTTCATCAAGCACCAGTACGTTGTATGGATGAAGCATCAAAAGGGCAATCGCCAGTCTGGTTTTCTCTCCACCAGAGAGCGTTCCGATTCGCTGATTGAGTCTCTCTTTTGGAAATAAGAATCGCATCAAAAATCCGAAGATTTTATCGGTTGGGATCATGTGAGTACTCTCTACCGATTCAAGTAAAGTTTGATTGTCATCAAATGTTGTTGATTCCTGAGAGTAGTATCCAAGTGAAAGCGACTCTGCATGAAAAATTTCACCGCTGTCAGGTGCCAAAGTTTTCGTGAGCATTTTGATGAGCGTTGTTTTTCCAACGCCGTTTGGCCCGACAAGAGCAAGTCGTTCACCACGCAAAATATCCAGTGAGAGATCAGTAATAATATGATTGTTTTCATAGGATTTTGATATGGAAGTTGCCCGAAGTGGCACTTCGCCAACGCTTACTGGCGTAGGAAACTGGAGTTTAAACGATCGAAGTTCTTTTGGAAGATCCGGCAACTTATCTTTGATTCGCTCAATCTTTCGCTCCTGCATGACTCGTTGGTGTACGCCTTTTTTGGAGGTAAATTTGCGAAGGTTCACCAATCCTTTTTCCATGCGAGTGATATGTTTTTGCTCATTTTTGACCTGGCGAGTAAGCAGATCTTCTTTTTGTTTTTTTGTCCGCATGCACTTGGTGTAGTTTCCGGTATATGTTTCAATTCCGTGCGTGTGAGGATTTAAAAACAAAACATGTTTTATATGACGATCTAGAAGCTCCAAGTCATGGGAGACAATAAGAAGAGTATGAGGATAGTTTGCCAAAAAATTCATGACCCATTTTTTCCCAGCGGTATCTAAAAAGTTAGTGGGTTCATCAAGGAGGAGAATTTCTGGTTTTTGTAAAAATGCACGTGTGAGGGCTAGTTTGGTTTTTTGTCCTCCTGAAAGGGACGCGAGGTCTGATGATAGTGTTGTCCAATCAAGCTCAAGTCCTGCAAATACGGTATGAATTTCTTGTTTGGTATGGATGCTTTCTGGATCAACATACTCGTACATATCGACAGCCTTGGCAAGGAGTGGATCCTTTTTTACTTCCTGTGGAACCATGCTTGCTGCTTTTTCACTCACGATTTTTCCATCAGATGGAAACTCCTGTTTGGTGAGGAGTTTGAAGAGTGTTGATTTTCCTGCACCATTTTGTCCGACGATCCCGACTTTGTCTCCCCGCGTCACAGAAAAACTCACCCGATCAAAGACAGGTTCATAGCCATACGAGAATGACACGTTCTTACAATAAATCATGACGTGATTATCTCACACCTAAAAATGTGTCGGGAGATTTTCAATCGGCGTTGTGAGGGTAAAGTTCCAGTTTGGATCATCAACAGCTTTTTCTGTCCCTGGGATATTTATCCGCTCTGTTGTGAGCAGCCAGTCTTGGATTGGAATAATCACGGTAGTAGCTGGAGAGTGGATGACAGCATCGCGTAATTTTTTGGCAAATACTTTGTCATTGTCATCGCAGGTAACATCCACATACTTTGCTAGTGTGTGTTTTTGCTCTACCGAAAGGAGCTGAATAAACCCAAGTAGTGTCTCAGTATCATGTGTGCTTGTGAAGGCCGTCACGAGTGGTGTATATGAAGAGACACATGCAAATTCTTCATGCACCGTATCTTTTTTCTCATCGATTGCAAAACGCAAAATTCGAATCCCACTACAAGAAAGATCCCGTAGAGACTGTCGCATCTCTTCTGTCTTTGCGCCACTGTCCTCTACAAAAATAGTAAGTCCACACCCACGCGCAAAGTTGGAAAGCTCCTCAAAGGCGAGTGCCCCAGGGCCTTGTGCAGTTGTGTCATTCTCTTCATCTTCTGGATCCATTACACCGTAGTGAAAAAAGGCTTCGGCATAATCAAACCTGATTGAATCATAGAGCGTTGCCATGTATCGGATCCTGATTTTCCAAAACGACAACAAATCATCAGTTTTTGCTGCAGTCTTCCAGTCATACAGAGGATGACCCCACACTTGTCGTTGAAAAAAAGACGTTGGAATATCTGGAACTCCTGAAACATGCTGCATGCTTCCATCAGCGACAAGGTCAAACATATACTGATGCGCCCACACCAGCGGACTATGATGGGCAACATAAAAGGGAAGATCACCACTTAAGAAGATTCCAAACGCGCTTGCTTTTTCTCTCAATTTTTCAAACGCATGATGGAGTTGCCACTGCTGTGTCAAATGGATATCAATTGCTGTTTTGAATTTCTCTTTGCATGTACGCAGTGCCTGTGGATCTCTATCGCGAATTTTTTTGTCCCAGGTACTCCAATCATCCGTATGAAAATAGTCTCGTAAGACTTCAAACAATACATAGTCTTCAATCCACTGATGATGGTGATACAGGAAATCTTCTTTTTGTTGTTTTGTGGGAATAATCAATTTTGCTTTTTGGGAGAGGTACTTTGGGTCAAGTCCAATGCCATATCCTTTGTATGGGGAAGGGACATGTTTTATCTGTGACCCTCTCTCAAGCTGTGTCGTGTGAAGGGGCAGAAGTTGCCACAATGATTGATGTGATTGTTGTAGCCACTCCAAAAACAATGCACCATCATCAAATGTGCCTTGATCATGTTCATGATTTTGTAAGCTTCGTAGTGCGGCAATCGGCACCAAAGTTCCGAGGCGTTTTTCTGCTTGTACTGATAAAGACATGGGATCCGATCGTTAACGATTGAGAAGATGAATGCATCAATCTAAGTACAAAGTATACCAGCTGCGCTCTCAAGTAGCCAATGTTGCTGGAAATGTTTAGAGCACCTTTGCAGGCGGTTGTAGTCTTGCGGTCACAACAAGTCGGTGGGAATAATTTTTTGTCACCGAGTCAAATTCACCTTCACAAGTGATCAAACGAAGCAGAGGTTCTGAGGATGCAAAGATATCCTGCAGTGGTAGTCCATCAAACACATAGACCTCTTGTGATTCCATTGTGTACGTATGGACAGCTCCCTCTGTATCGGTCACAGAGATCGTGTCACCTGCCTTGATAGTTGAAAGATTGTAAAAGACCGACGGTTCTCCTGTTGTGGTATCAAAGTGTCCGGCAAGGACACTACTACCAGTTTCACCAGGCTTGTAGCCAAGCTGATACCACGCCACCGCAGTATTTTGAGTAGGCACATCCATGTTTCCTTTTTCATCCATCCCAACAGGCTCAATATCCGCTACGACATTCAGTGATGGGATAGACAGAGAAACTGGAATATCTGGAACAGAAAGCTTCTCTACAGGTAGAACAGTCTGCACACTTTCTTGGCGAGTAGTCGCCACTTCTTGTGGCAGTACATAGGCGTGTGATCTGTAGAAGATTCCTATTGCCAGAATTCCGATAATACTGGGGATAAAAAACCACTTCATCATAGTGAGTAGCTGACTTTATCCTCTGCCAGTGCTTGGTGCTCCACTAGGAACCACAGGACTTGCTGTTGGGGTTGCCGTTGGTGAAGCGGTAGGAGTAGGGGATGGTGTTGCTGTTTGTGCATGCACAACACTTCCAGCTCCAACCACGAGCGCAGTAAGAAGTACCAACATAATAAGTAACTTTGTCATAAATTTTTCTCACCTCCTTTATAGAGAGGTCATACTACTAGCCACCAACCAAGAATTGGAAAAGAAAAGTGTAAGAAAACGATAAGAATGAGGCTACCAACTTCCTCCGCCACCTCCGCCTCCACCGCCGCCTGAACCACCACCTCCACCAGAAGATGAAGAAGGATTGGTTGAAAGTGTCGAACCGATATCGTTTGACAGTGCATTGTAAAAACTTGCCGTGTAGAGCGACTGTGGGTGAATTGAATTCACATACGACGGTGGTGTCACATGAAGCTCTTTCATGTTGGAACTGAGCTCCTTTACTACTCCAAGTGCAATCGCAAACGGTAGCATATCCGCGAAGAATAAATGTTTTTCCATGATTTCTTCTCGCCACGCACCACGCTTGATCGTCCCTTGGAGTCCTTTTGCCTGCAGCATAACGTTTCTGCCCTTTGCAGTTTTTTGTGTCATGTTTTTTATACAAAAAAGACAGATACCTCCAGTGAGGAAACTAAGCAAGGCAATAAGTAGGAAATTATGGCTTGCAATGATTGGGAGTCTGTCTGCAAGATGTAAGACCCCAAACAATGGGACAACGACGAGGAGTACCGCGATCAAGGCTTTTGCCCGCACTGTATTTGGATCATGGACAAAATACTGTTGTTTGGTCAGTTCGCTCGTCAGCGCTTCTTTGATTTTCCCAAAGCTGATATAGAAGGTTTTTTTGAGATCCGAAAGCTTCACACTGTCACCAGTTTGAAACAATTCTGACATGATGAGTTTCTGATGTCTGGGAAGTTTTGCATCTGCATCCTTCTTTTTGGAAAACAGATACTCTGCGCTGTGAAACCATCCTTTTTCTTGCGTTTGTTCGATTGTCAGGTATCGTAGTCGTGCCAAGTCGATGATATCTGCAGTGAGATCATTGCCTCCATACGATTCATCAATGATGGCACCCGACATACCAGGAGAGATTTTCAGAGGCTCATAGACAAGGGGAATAGGATCACGTGCAAATAATGGTTTTTTGGTAAATTCTCTTGGAGAGTTGTCAAAAATATCATAGCGAACAAACTCAAAGTCTCTTCCATATCGATTCCACAAATAGATGCAGAGAATACTTGGGAGGACAAAGAGAAGAATCCAGGCATTGTCAGTGACCATGCGTAGGCGCTCTTCAAATTTTGTTGGAAGAATCAACGAGTTTTGTGATGAAAGTGTCGCATCGATGGTGACATTTTCATCCTCGGAAATACCTTCTTCGTATGTGAGTGACGCAGTCTGATCATCGCCGTCGGATACAGCGCAGAGGCCATCATCTGAACCAAATGCGCCAGAAAAACACTCGGTACTCGTCACATTTGCATACGGAGAGTGAAATACAGCGCTCACATGATGCACAGGGATTTCCCATCCTTCACCGACGATATCCCACACAAGTCGTGGTGCATCTCCATCAAGAAGCAGGGCATTTTCCACGGTGTAGCCAATCTTGTAGATCTTTCTTCCGGAAAAGGTCACATCAGCGTCACCAATTTTCAGATAGATAAAATTTCCTTGCGACGACTTGGTATAGGGGATGGGAGAACCTGTTTCATCTTGTACCGAGATATCACTGATTCTGGTGATGATGGTTCTGCCTTTGAGTTCGTAGCGGTAGGGAATGTAGCGAAAGATTCCATGCTTCTGAAGCGTTGTTTCGTAGGTGATTGTTTCCTTGATTTCAAGGGTCGCGTCTTGCTCTAGTGTCAGGTCACTTGCAAAGGACACAACATCATCGTTGTATCTAGGTATAACGGGCGCAGGAAAATCAGGAGTGAGTGCCTTCACAGGGAAGAAAGACACCAAAAACACAGTTGCAGAAAGAAGGAGAAACCAGACAAATTTCTTCATACACCTACAGTGTACCACTAGGTGTATGTTTTCTAATCACCTTTGCGTATTCCTTTTCCGTATCTCTTCCCTAAATTTTCTTGTGTTTTTCGATGACTGTCCTTCACTGCTTGTTGTTGAGCTGAAAGTTTCTCGTCACTTTGCGTACTTTCTGATCCCACATTACTCGATCCACCAAGCCAGCCACTGTCTTTATCACCAAATCGTAGTCCACCTGTCAGCGTGTCTGATTTCCTTCCAAAAATTCTATTTAGATGATCAGAGTCATACGGTGTATCTTCTGATGGCGCATCTTCTGATCGGGTATCTTCTGATTGAGCATCTTCTGTTGTGGGGCTTTCCTCTGGTTTTTCTGTACGTTTTTCGTAAGTAGCAGTATCATATGCTGTATCAAAATCAAAATCTTTGGGGTCGTTTTTTTCTTATTTTAAGTCTCGTTCTTTATCAATTAGTGCGAGCAAAAATGGGTCATAGGGGGTGCTTTAAGGGTATTGATCGCGCGCGTGTTCTTGTTCTCTTATTTTTCTTACCAGTGGATGCGCTTTTGTAGCATTTTCTACAGGCTCATTCTTTTCACCACCACTTAAAAATGTTTGTATACGTCCCAAAAAACCTGATTTATTTTCACTCATACATTTGTAGTCCTTTCATCAATAAGGATTAAACACTTCAGCTATTTTCCCGTAGAGAGTTCTTTCATTCTCGCTATCAGAGCGGGAACTACAATTGGGAACAACGAAATGAAATGATCATTGACTAAACTTTCCCAATTTTCTGCTTCGTTGTACATACGTATAAGATTCAGTCCCGAATAATCTTGAGCGTAGATCCATAGGAGAATCGGTAGATATCCACCAACAGATATTCTATTCTCTTGGACAATCATTTGATCAGGCGTAAGGGTAATCGTATCCGTAAACTGGATGCTATCATTTTGGGTTTGCCACCACGCAAGAAATTCTGAATACGCAGAAGTAAGTTCTGTATAGCTTGCTCCTAATGCCGCTCTTTCTCTCTGTTTCAACATAGTGTTCTCCTTGGTATGAACTGATTAAACAGCACATTTATTGTGTTTTCAATCGTGTTTCAATGTATTATTTCATCAGCTGTGCAAGCTTTCTCACTGTATTCACATTTCGTGCTGTCATATGTTTGTAGAGCACCGTGCCAATCAATTTACCCATCCCACTTTGTGAATAGTGTCGTACTTCAAGATTCCAGACAATACTTCCATCGATATATTTAAGTGAATCGAAATCTGGATTGATGGACAAAAGTTTCAGTGACTTTTCATTTGCATACTCGTCCCACAGAAAAAGCACATCTGTTTTCTGTACACCGTCATTTTTCCATTCGGGAGGGATTTCTTGTGCGAGTTTTTGGATATTCTGTCGATCCCTGATGACTGTGCGAATCTCAAAGCCAAATTCCTTGAGTAACAGAGAATCGAGGGACGGCGTAAGTTTTTTGATCTGACTTTGCGTACACGAAAAAATAATATTTCCGGAGTTTATATAGGAAGAGACATTTTTGCATCCAAGTTGTTCAAACACTGCCCTCAGTCTTGCCATCTCAACTTTTTTATTCCCACCGACATTGATTCCACGAAGTAGAGCTACATACGTATTCATACAAAGGATTATAGAAGATTTCTGTACAAAAAGAGAATGTCCGAAGCTGGGACTGAGTTAGGCTAAAGAAATTACGCAATTTATCTGTTTTTACTTGTATTGCCCAGCAGGTACCCTGGTCGCTTTGCGACCGAGTAGTCCCGGCTGTCGCCTCCTAGATTCGTGCGTTGCAATCAAATCACCGTCAAGGACAGTATACAAAAAAATCGAGAGGAACTCGATTTTTTTCCATGTTGCCCGGCAGGGATTCGAACCCCAATACTCAGAGTCAAAGTCTGATGTCCTACCGTTAGACGACCGGGCAATGTAAACATATCCCCTCAACCCAACCTGCAATTTTTCTATTTAGATCAGTACTTTTTGCTATTTCGATACGTAATTGACCATGATAGTTACCGTTTATATTCTTTCGCTTCGGGGACAGAACATTTTTTTTATAATAAACCTTCTCAAGGGTATTATACCCTACACCTGCGATAGAATTCCAGAAATTTAGATGTTCATGGAGCTTATCCTCATAGCTCTGATGTATGTAGAGACTAAATTTCACATCATCTTTAGCGATTTTAAGACAAATTTCCAGCCAAAGTAGGAACATTTTGATCATTGCTGGATCTGAATTCGTAAAAACAACCAAATGTCCAGTTTTATATACTTTCTCTTTCGTCCCCTCTGCCCAGTACAACATTGTACCCATTAGCCATAAATCACGAACACTTATCTCCGTAATTTCCTCTCGAGCGGAATGTATAATCGCAGACATTCTATTTATTCGTTCAGTCTTTCTTGCTAATGCTCCTCGAAGCGCACCAAGTCGTTTTTTTTCCGAATATTTTTGATACTGTGCTTTGGCAAGTTGAACAGATCGAAGCCAGAGGGAAAGACT
>CAZBKJ010000008.1:2330-40290 GCA_964492495.1 uncultured Pseudomonadales bacterium | reverse complement strand
AATGTGAATGAAGCGCTCTAACCAACTGAGCTACGAGTCCATACTCAATTATCATTTTCTCGAGTGTATAGTACTATATATTATACAGTACCATTAGTACAAAAATGTATGTCGAAAAAAGATACTTCTAAAGATCATTCACTCTCTCCAGCAGAGAAGATGAGGGTAAGACTGAATGCGTCAGGTGATTTACTTAAAAAAGTTCTGGATGAAATGAAAGATCCAAAGCAATTTTTAGATCCAAGAAGAGTACGAGACCTCTGGGGTAAAGGTCGTGATGGTATGAGGTCTCTCACAGCAAAAATGCTGTCTGAGAATGCTGAACTTATCGCTGATATGGAAAGTGATCTTCATGAAGCTGTTTTTGAGGATGGCACTGAATTCATGAGTCCAGACTATAAAAAATTAGGAGTCTTTGTTTTTCCTGATAACGCAGTGATACAGTATCACCTTCCCCGGGCTTTTTGGAGCCAAGAACAAATAAGCTCTGACACAATTGAGTTCGATGAACATGTTATTGCGATGCAACCAATGACAACATTCAAGTATGTCTCAAATGATGGCGGTTATCTGCACAATGTTCCCCAAGAAGGATACATGGATGGCAATGGAAATTCGAGCGAGTTTAGTGAACGAAGTCCAGAAGATCAAATTCAGCATGGAGGATTTTTTATTTCTATTGAACCGCCTAGGATTCAACTTCTTGACTATCCTTCCTTGTCTCGTCTAAAAGAAAAACCCTTACAAAAAAATGAGGTACTCATAGAGGCAAATTGGTATATGGATTCAGAAAATCAGTCAAAAGTGTACAAACGATTAAATTTGTTACCTCGTCGATCGTACAACTGCGTGGGTACGTTACTTTTCCCAGGAAATAGGGAACAGCTTTTTTTTATCAGTAGTACTTGGAAATCACTATTACCAGCACTCGAGAGAACGGGGATGGATCCAGATGAAATTAGCAGCCCACCGGATCCATCAGTGCAAGAAGTAGCAACCTTATGCAATTTATTGTTGAAAAAGAAAAATGCAATTGGGTGGAAAGTATGTGGGGTAGAGTTTCATGGTGGAGGCTTACTCACAGAAAAACCTATTGAGAAGCCCTCGGAACGCGATTTCCTCTCAATTTCTGTATAGTTTCTTTTTTGCTTTCGATCTTATACTTGTATTTTCTTTGTCAGATGGGAGATAATACCCAAATGGAAGATTCATTAGTCAAGCGCCTCGGGGCATTTTTTTTGGACATGATTGAGACAATCGTGATCGCGCTCTCGATCTTTTTGGTCATCTACTTGTTTCTCATGCAACCGCATCAGGTCAGTGGACTTTCCATGTTTCCAAACTTTCATGACAAAGAATATGTACTGACTGATAAAGTGAGCTACAAGCTTGGTGACCCAAAGCGTGGTGATGTCGTGGTCTTTCATGCGCCAGAACGAGCCAACTGTCCGAAAGGTACAGGCTGTGATTTCATCAAACGTATTATTGCTGTCCCTGGAGAAACAGTCGAGATTCGTGATCACAAGTTTTACATCAATGGTCTCGAGCTTCCAGAGCCCTATATTCCACCTGAAAATGTCTTAAATCCTGGACAGTTTATCCAGTCAACACCTATCCAGTTGGGCGCAGATGAATATATTGTCATTGGAGACAATAGACCGCACAGCAGTGACAGTCGTGTATGGGGGCCAATTCACAAAGAAAATATTGTTGGCAAAGGATTCTTTCGCTACTGGCCAGCAGATCGTATCGGATTACTTCCAAGAGTAAGCTACCCATTCTAAATGTCGTTAGTCTCTCTTTGCCGATATCCAATGGGGCATACGGTTTTGTAGTATATCGGGATCTTTCATCGCATCAGCATCTGCACCAATAACTACTTCTCCTCTAGCGTTTCCGATAATAAACGTTGTGTCATACAAGGGATTTGATCGCACGGCGATAGCAGCATGTCGTCCATCTTCCCCATTGGTTGCCTCTGGTGAAAGATCTCCATCAAAAATAAATGCCTGAATAGGTTCTCTTTCTTCTGGTGGAAGGTCGTTTTGCTTTGCTAAAAAGTCGAAAAATTGTTGAAGGGTTGCAAAAGCTTCAGTTGAAAAGCCAGTACGCTCAAATACGAGTCTCTCTACACTTTCAAGAACTTGTGGTTCATCTTCTGTGATCACGACAAACCTCTTTGGGTTTTCAGACTTTCCCATATGTTTTTTCCTTCCCCTTCTGTGCCTGATCGCTTGTCGTTTGTCATTCCCGTGGATATAAGACGCCCTTGTGGTGTGGGAATCCGAGCTTCGTTCTATAAACGTGGATCGTCCCTGAAACCTGACCTCTGATACCTTGTACCTTGCCTCTTGCCTCTGCCCTCTCACTCTCCAATCACAATCTCGGTTGTTTCAAACGACTCAAGAGTAATGGTTTTTTTATCTTCGTGCGCAGGAGGTATTGGCTCTTTGGCAAGTTCTTGGAGTCTGTCCAAGAATCGTTGCGTTTGCTCTGGAGGGCCTTTGAACACAAACTGAACTTTTGTTTGGGCTCTTGATTGTTGTAGTTTTACATTTGCTTGCGGGCCAAAAAATGACTGCATATTGAGCTGCCAAGCATCCACCATATCAGACACCAAAAATGGTGCACGACCAAATCCTTTGGAAGCTGGTTTTCCAAGCTTTGCTTTCATCCGTCGTGCGAGTTCTTCTGCACGTCTGACTGATCCTGCTTCACGAAGGAGAATCTTGTAGGCTTCGATCATCATATGGACATCTTCAATGGCACTGAGTGCCCTGGCGTGCCCTTCCGTGATACTTCCAGAGAGTAATCCATCAATGAGTGCATCAGGGAGTGTAAGCAGACGCAGAGAGTTCGACACGTATGCCTGTGACTTTGCGACTCGGTTGGCAATTTGCCCGACTGTGAGATTGAATTCTTCAAGGAGTCGTTGAAACGCTTTTGCCCGATCCAGAGGAGGAAGATCGACCCGCTGGACGTTTTCGATGATAGCCATCTCCAGCATCCCTTTGGGAGAGGTTTCTTTGATGATCGAGGGAATGACGGTGAGCCCTGCCATCTTTGCAGCTTTCCAGCGACGCTCGCCAGCGATGATTTGATATCCGGCTGGAGTATGGGCGACGACAACTGGCTCAAGGATCCCGTGTTGTTTGATCGAATCCATCAGTTCTTGCAGTTCTTCAGTATCCATTGAACCGCGTGGCTGCAGTGGATTGGGTTGAAGGTGCGTAATAGGAAGATTTTGAATGTGTGGGACATCAGGCATAGGAGAGTTCCTTTCTTCAGGCAGATTTCTAAAACCTACTTTAATGCGAAAAGATAGGCGTGTAAAGAGTGAAATGCAAAGGCAAATAGCAGAAAAATTCAGCTTTGCTGTGTTTGTACGGTACAATACGGTATGCCTGTCACAACATTTCAAGATTTACGAATCAACTATCACGACCGACTCGAATACGAGAGTCTCACGGACGAGGTTTTTAAGTCACACTCCTACTACGTTGATCTTCCGACCAATACTCCTCTCATCGTTGATGTTGGGGCTCATATCGGAGTGTCACTACTGTATTTTCACCGTCAGTATCCACAAGCTAAATTTATTTGTATCGAGCCGCATCCCCAAAACTTGTACTACTTACACAAAAATATAGCAGACAATGGTATTGAAAATGTGAGTGTGATTGAAAAAGCGGTGGTTGGGAAAAAAGAAACTCGTGAAATAGTGCAGCTGTATAGCAATAATCAACTGACTGTTTTTTCATCGTTGCACAAAGGTGGTTGGACTGGAGATGAAAAAGGAGAACCGATTGATGTGCCTACCCTTCATCTTTCAGAGATTTTGGATCAGCATGTCGATGTCTTGAAGCTTGATATTGAAGGAATGGAAATTGAAGTCTTGCGAGAGGTCGCAGAGAAACTCAAGAATGTTGATACTGTTCTCTGTGAATTTCACAAAACAAAAGATACGACGGAAAAGGATATTTTACTTTTGTTAAAACCTTACTTTTCACACATTGAGATAGTCAAAGACAAGAGAAAAGAGAGAGATTCAAGAAATCAATTATTTTTGATTGAAGCGAGAAAAAAGTAATCTAGGTTTTTACTCTCTTGGGATTATTCCAATTGCGAAAACAACTTCAGATTGAGTCTTACGAATAATCTCTATCATTGCTGTTGCCATTCCCCTAACTTTTAGATTCTCATCATTAATTGCTAAATTTCCAAACTCTTCTAGTACTAAGTTAAGGAAGGCGTATGTTTCGTACATTTCTGCTTGAGCTTTCTCTGTCTTGATTAAACTAATAGAGTTTAATGTAGCTACTGTGAGAGAACGATAAAAATCCTCTACGGAGTCTGAATTTATTCTTCGCAGCAAATCAAGGTAGCCTTGGGCATTCCACTCCTAAGTAGAAGTCACATTTTGAGGGAGATTTTCAGTTAACATAGTTATGCAACGTTGATGATTGTGCGTCCAAGACGCTTGGAGACGCGAACGACTCCATCAATCATAGCGAAGATTGTGTGATCTCGACCAATTCCGACACCTTTTCCTGGCTTGTACACTGTGCCTTTTTGACGAACAATGATTTGTCCGGTTGCGACAGCTTGTCCTCCGGATTTTTTCAGTCCAAGTCTTTTTCCTGGTCTCTGGTGATGTTGGCGTGTTGATCCACCGGCATTAACGTGTGACATACGAACTCCTAAGTAATTTTTCCGAAGGTCAGTACAAAGATTTCTCGCTGTACGACTGCATCTGGGCGATCATAGATAAATGGGCCAGAGGACGTATTGTACCCAAGTCCCTCAAGACTGTCAATCAATGGTGCCATCGAATAGACTTTTCCTTGGGCTTGCATACGAGGGAGAGCAAGACAGAGCGTTGCTCCAGGAGACAGGATTGCTGTCCAGTTCTTGAGAGCCCCTTTGTAGAGCTTCTCCAGTCCTTTATAGATATTTGGCACTGCTCCAGGTCGTGGAGTCAGAGGGCCTAAGTATCCTTCGGCTACGATGCTATCTACTTTTCCCTCAAGCTGAGACTCATTAATGTGGGTGGCATCGGCAACGATCACTTGAAATTTTGTGGTTTTTCCCAAGATTGGTTGTACTTTTCCGGTTTGAAAAAGACTTTGTAGCCACTCGGCGTTTTTGAGCGTCTGCCCTACTGCTTCGACTCGAAGATCCGCACCAATTGCAGTTGCTCCCAAAAGCATGGCTTCCAGAACCACAGTTCCAGTCCCGCAGAACGGATCTAAGATACGTTTCCCTTCAGTTCCTTCTGGGTTGGCAAGATTGACCATCATACGAGCGACTTTTGGAGGAAGCATTCCATGCAGCTTATCCGCGGCTGGTTTGCTTCGATCGATCAGCGACCACTCATCAATATTCTGAATAGCGATGGTGTGTCCCAAGTAGATAGTCTCTTTGATTCGACAGACGACCACTTCATCGATGTTTTGATGAAGAAGCACACTGGCAGACAATCCACTTCGAGGCCCTTGGACAAATCGGACAGAAAATTCTTTTTCCTGCAAAGCTTTTTTGATACGAATGTGATCCAAGGCATCAAGTGAGTCTCGTCCAGTCTCAGCAATTCCAAAAGAGATCTTTTTTGCTGGGGGAAGTTTCTCTAAGATTTCTACCGCTTTTGTCTCAAGTGCAAGTGTTTCATTGACGCTTGTTGTCTCGTCAACTTGAGCCACCTTGACAGTACCACCAAGTAATCGCTGCAACATCACGGCTGATTCTTTTGTTTCCAACGAACCAAGAGCGATGTGGGATTCAAGACGCACCAAAGATGCATCTGGATAGCGAGCTTGAAAGATACTGGAAAGTTCTTGAAAGGCAATGTCACTTGTCCTTCCAAGGAAAAATAGAAAGTCCATAGAAAAAGAATATCACGCTCTTAGGCGGTGATGGAGGTGATCTCGATTGTGGTCAATTCTTGTCTGTGACCTTTTACTTTGTGTTGTCGTGATTTAGCCTTAAATGTTGCAACTCGGATTTTCTCTCCACGTTCCTCTGAAACTACCTTGGCTTTTACCACTGCACCCTTGACTAAAGGAGTGCCAATAAGCGTCTTGGTATCAGAAGCGACAAGAAGTACATCCTTGATCTCAAGGCTGTCTTCTGGCTTTGATTCGAGTCTGTTGATTTGAAGTTTCTCACCTTCGCTGACGATATGTTGTTTGCCCGCAAGGGAGATCACTGCGTAGTTCATAAAATCCTTTTTTCGTTTAGAGATTCCCTATTCTATCAGATCAAAGGCTTCAGTTCAATAATTCGCTACCCAAATGGACTTTACGCGCTGCTGTTTGATAACCACCTTTTTGGTGGAGAGAGCCAGTGCTAGGCCGGCACCAAAGGCAAGTGACACAAACGAGCTACCTCCAGAGGAGAGAAACGGTAGAGGTATCCCTGTCACCGGCGACAATCCGATATTCATGGCAATATGGACGGAAAGTTGGAACAGTACTCCTGATGCATAGGCATAGCGATAGATTTTGCTCACGGGTTCCAAGTCATCAATTCCGTGTAACAGGAGGAAAAGAAAGAATGCATAGAGCAAAAGCAGGAGAATCACCCCAACAAACCCCACTTCTTCGGCGTACGATGCAAAGAAAAAGTCAGTGTGAAACTCGGGTAGAAAACGCAGGTTGGACTGTACTCCATGCCCTATTCCTCGTCCAAAGAGCTTTCCTGACCCGACAGCGATCAGTGCTTGCTTGGCATTATACGAGTCTGCCAGGGAACCTTGACCGATAAACGACAGCACTCTATTTTTTTGATACGGATACAAGAAAAACTGCCAAGAGATCAAGATACTGATGATAGCGAGGACAATCCAAGGAAGAAGGAGCTTTTTATTGGAAATAGAGGCAAGCAGTGCCCCCCCTCCCACCGCGCCCAAAACGAGCGCACTTCCCAAGTCTGGTTGCAAAAACACTGAGAAGAATGGAATAGCGATAAGCACAAGTGCCCCAAGCAGTCTTTTCTGGGACTTAATACTGGATTTGCAGTAGAGAGCTAGAGTCAGAGCAAGGAGCGGCTTTGCAGGTTCTGAGACTTGTACACGCACAGGCCCGATCGGGAGCCACCGAACTGCCCCTTTTGCGAGGTGTCCTCGCCACAAGGTAATTCCAAGCAGCAGAATGATAAGCAAATACAGTGGCGGGACAGCAAGTGGCCAGATTTGTCGTGGAATTTGCGATGCTACCAAGAATGCACCCATGCCAAGCGATGCCAGGACGAATTGATTTGTTGCCTCTTGTGGCGCAATACTGCCCAAAATGATGACAGAAAGAATTCCAAAGATGAGAATGCAGAAAAAAACAGCGATGGATTTGAGCATGGGCTCTGATCGTAGCACAACAAGAAGTGTGATTGTATAATCACGAAAACTGAAAAAGGAATACCTATGGAACAAGAGCAGAAGCCTGATGCGTATGGTCGTCTTCGTACTGATATTTTTGAAAGATTAAAAAGTGAAAATATTTTTTGGTTTCTTTCAGAACCGCTGAATACTCGGATGGGGGATTACGAATTGTTGGCACTGATTCGCGCATATTTTTTTAACTACTTCCCTCATCTAAAAATCGGTATGCCTGATGACCGGTTAGGTAGTCTCAGTGAAACATATGAAAACGATACACAAAAGCGGCATCAATTATTTGAATCTGAACTTGTACGAATCTTGCGTGAAGCAGGTGCCTCAATAGAAGATCCAAAAGAGGATACAGATCCATTCGAAAGAGCTGATACACTTGCTGACATGCTTATTATTCACCTTCTATTTGGTGACACTTCAGGAGAACCACGGCATTAATGTCAGAAAAAGTTAGAGTGGACTTTCAATCCTAGCCTCACCTTTTTCCAAATTTTTGACGAGTGTTTTCTTTTTGATCTCTTCTTCAAACTCTTGTGGCCAGTCAGGAAGCCAAGCATTCACTGTCGCATCAATACTCACCTTCGCTTCTTTGCGTAGTCCCTGAATGGTTCTGATGGCTTCTCGCATGTTGCCTTCGTTACGGAGGGCATCTGTAAGTGTATAGTCCAAAGAAATTGTTATTTTTGCATCTTTTTTCTGTGTATAGGTTTTGACATTTATTTCTTGCAAGATCACCTGCCATACACCTTCGCTGATGTTTTCCGGAACAGTTGCAGAAATTGATTGGAGTGGTTGTCTGAGTTTGATTGCTTTTTCTTTTCTGCCTGCATGGGAAGTTTCAACGATCTCTCGAGCAACATTCATTTCTTTTTCGAGTACCTCGTTACTATAGACTCGTACATCTTCATCCTTTGGCCAGTCTGTAAGGTGAATCGATGTTCCTGATTCAGTTACTCCTTGATAGATGTTTTCGGTGATAAAAGGAATAAATGGAGCAAAGAGTTGGCAGAGTGTAAGGAGAGCCCATCTGTATACTTGTTGACTCTTCTCATCAGTTTTTAATCTGTCGCGTGAAAGGCGCACATACCATGTTGAAAATTCTTGGGTGAACTCAATGAGTAGTCGTGAAGCGGTGACAAGATCGTATGCATCCATCGACGTAGTGACACTCGCTGTGAGATTTGCCATCTTTGAAAGAAGCCACTGATCAAGCACGTGCAAGGTATCAGTTTTCAGGTTCAAGGTATCAGAATATTTTTCTTTTGTGTACAAACTATGGAAACCATACATATTCCAGAGAATATTGATCACTTTATTTTGCAGTTCATGAACATTCTTTTCTGAAAAATTCATGTTCTCTGCTCGCATGATCGGACTGTTCATGAGATAGAGTCGCAAGCAATCAGAGCCATACTTATCAATAAGCACAGTTGGATCAGGATAGTTTTTCTTGCTCTTACTCATTTTTTGTCCATCTTCAGCCTGAAGTGTTCCGGTCGTGAGACAGTTTTCAAATGCGTTAGAACCAAAGATCGCAACAGAGATGACGTGCATACAGTAAAACCACGCACGTGTTTGCGCAATGTACTCAGTGATAAACTGCGCCGGATAACTTGCTTCAAATTGTTCCTTATTGGCAAAAGGATAATGGATCTGTGCAAACGGCATACTTCCAGACTCTACCCAGCAGTCAAAAACTTCTGCGATTCGTTTTCCTTTGATGGTTTTTTCATCATCAATCCAGATCTCAATATCATCCAAAAACTCTCGGTGCAGATCCGTAAGATTTTCTACCTGTGAAGGTTCCACTGCCCAGGTTTTCAGCTCTGCAATTGATTCAATAACTCTTCGTAGCGGTATTGTGGCTGTTTTCCCTTGCCTCTGACCGCTTGTCTCTTGTCCTTGCATTTCTTCCCAGATTGGCATTGGGGTTCCCCAATACCTGCTTCGTGAAATATTCCAATCAGGAGCAGTTTCGAGTCCCTTTCCAAAACGACCGTGCTTTAAGTGTTCTGGGAACCAACTGATATGCTCATTGGCTTTGATCAAATCGGGCTTGAGTTTTTGGACATTGATAAACCAAGCTGGAAGCGCATTAAAGTACAACGGTGTGCCACAGCGATAACAAAATGGATACGAGTGCGTAAAGCGTTTTGCTTCTACCACAAGTCCTCTAGCAGAAAGATCCTCAACTACCCAGTCTTCTGCCTTTTTATAAAACTGTCCAGCAAGTGGAGTGACAAAATCAAGGAACTTCCCTTGATCATCAAGGGTAGGAACGCACGGAAGGTTTTTTTCGATTGCCAGCTTGTAGTCATCTTCTCCAAAAATTGCAGCGGTATGAACGATTCCTGATCCATCTTCAAGACTCACAAAATCAGCGGTCGTAACGTAATGAGATTTCTTTCCATTAAGTGGCATGTAGGTATACAACGGTTCATACTCAATTCCCTCAAGCTCTTTTCCTTTGACGGTTTTGATGATGGTTGGTTCTTTGATCGAGAGGACATGCTGAATGTGACCGACTCGTTCTTTGGCAATCCAGTAGTATTCTTTGTCATTTTTTTCTGTGAGGTGTTCAAGCAGCACATACTCTGCTTCTGGAAGGACAGCTAAAGCGACGTTGCCAGGAAGTGTCCACGGAGTTGTTGTCCAAGCGATGAGATAGGTATTTGCTGTTGGTAGTTCATCGTTTACCGTTTTTCCCTTGACCTTGAATTTTGCATACACAGACCAGTCTTCGACGTCTTTGTATGAGTTATCCATGGCAATTTCAAAGTTGGACAGTGGCGTGCTACAGCGAGGACAGTAGAGGATCACTTTTCGACCCTGATAGATCAATCCTTTTTTGTACATCTGCGTAAATCCCCACCACACACTTTCCATGAAGGTTGTGTCCATGGTTTTATACGCATGTTCAAAGTCTACCCATCGACCAAGTCGTCTGATGGTTTTCTTCCACTCTTTGTCATATGCCATGATGGAAGCTCGACAAGCGTTATTGAATGTAGCAATTCCAAGCTCTTCGATTCCTTTTTTTCCACCTTTGAGTCCCAGTTCTTTTTCAATGGCATTTTCGATAGGTACTCCATGACAATCCCAGCCCCACACGCGTTCTACTCTCTTTCCCTTCATCGTTTGGTATCGTGGAACCACATCTTTACTCGTACTTCCCAGCAGGTGTCCATAGTGTGGAAGTCCGTTGGCAAATGGAGGTCCATCATAAAAAATGTAGGGATCTTCTTTCGATCTGTTTTCTACAGATGCTTCAAATGCTTTTGTTTCATCCCAGAACTCCAAAACTTCTTCTTCAAGTTTGGCAAAGTTCGGGCGACCCTGTGTGTATGATGACAACTTCATATTTTTTTTGCTAGATTCACTATAGCAGTGTGGATCTGTTTTTTAAAAATAGGTATAAAAAAACCACGCTTACATCCTAGGCAAAGGACGCTTTATGCGTGGTACCACCTTCATTTTTGTTGTTTCTGTGAAGTGTTGTATCTCAAACGACCAACAACAAACACTAAACGACAAACTCTTCAAACCTGCTGTCACGGGCGTACCCGACGAGTTCTACTCAATTGATTTGTCATCCTCGCGAAAGTAAAACGCCCTTGCGGTGCGGGGATCCAGATCTCTTTTTCTTCTCGTAGCATCGTCCGGTGATAGCCAGACTCAAGTGCTTTTTTTATTCAGTCATGGAGATTATAGCAGAGTCTGAAAGCAATGCCCAATACAAAGACTCTAATATGTTCTCTATCTCTGCAAAAGAAACGTCAGATTCAGGACACGGACTATAGAGCTCGTCTTTTTCAATGTGATTGGCACTGACAAAAAACCTTGCATCCGGAAGGGTTCCAATTTTGGGAAATGTGTGAATAATCAGTGAAGGGTTGCGCGAGTGAAAATGAGATATTCTAAATTTTCTGTCACCATACCTTATCTCGTAGGCATTTTGTACATATTTCCAGTGTTCATCCTGGGAAAATGATGGTGGTTCTGCATGCACTATGGTAGAAAAAATATCTGAACTTGTTGGTCGTTGTTCCATAAATTGGTTATGTTTAGAGCGGATACAATCTGATAATTAGCGGTTCCTTTGTAACTCAAGAGAAAGTGTTCGAAGAAGCAAAATAACCGCCTGATTTTCACTCTCATTTTGCGACTGGTTTTGTATATCAATCACTTTTCCATCTTTTCCTACTCTCCACATACCGTCGTAGCCCAATGTTTCCTCATCAGCAATATCTTTTTTTCCAACGAAAATATGTTGAAACTTCGCTACGTTATTGATATACACCACCCACAAAAGACTGTTGCCATCTCTCTTCTGATAACTGAATACAGCACTCGGGAGAGGAACTGCATTCCAGGTATTCTTTAGAGCTTTTTTTTGCTGACATGCGCTGTAAATTGTTTCGTGTTCTGCTTTGGAAAGTTTCTCAATTGGCATTCTTACCTACCTTGTCTGAGGAATGCAGGAATATCAAACTCATCATCAAGTTCATCTTTTTGTCGTGATGGAGGTGCTTGTTGTGGTGCTGCTTGCTGCGGTGCGGGGTTACTAAATCCTGATGGTGCGTCGGACTGCGAATGCTGTTGTACCTGTGGCGCAGATGAGAATACTGGAATATTTGCTAATGGGTTTGGTGGAGGTGAATAACTTTGTTGGGGTGCCTGTGTTTGCTGCTGTGGTGGTTGATACTGGTTTGTTGGTGCACCAGTTTGCCCGCTATATGCGCCAAATGATCGCCTCATATAGTTACTGCCATACTTGAGTCGTGTTTCATCAAACCCAGTAGCGATGACAGAGATCTTCAAGTTTGATCCCATCTTTTCATCGACCGTTGCTCCAAAGATGACGTTTGCATCAGGATCTGCAGCTTGGGTGATGACCGATGATGCTTCAGCAATTTCTGGAAGCGTCATGTCCGATCCACCCGTGATGATGTAGAGGATTCCTTTGGCACCATCGATTGAGATTTCAAGCAGAGGTGATGAGACAGCAGCTCGTGCGGCCGTGGTAGCTCTATTTTCACCACTTGCCTGTCCAATACCCATCAAAGCTGTTCCACTGTCACTCATGATCGTTTTGACGTCTGCAAAGTCGACGTTGACGAGTCCCGGAACGGTGATGAGATCAGAGATTCCCTGCACACCTTGTCCCAGTACATTGTCTGCTAAGCGAAACGCATCTAGAAGTGTCATCTTGCGATCAACAACATCGAGCAGTCTCTGGTTTGGAATCACAATAAGGGTGTCGACTTTTTCTTTGAGGACTTCGATTCCTTCTTCCGCAACAGACGATCGTCGCATTCCTTCAAAGCCAAATGGCTTTGTGACAACAGCCACGGTGAGGGCTCCTGATTCTTTTGCTACTTCGGCAATAATTGGGGAAGCTCCGGTTCCGGTTCCTCCACCCATGCCTGCAGTGATGAAGATCATGTCAGTGTCATAGAGCAGTTCCTTGATCTTTTCACGAGACTCTTCTGCGGCTTGTTTTCCCACTTCCGGGTCAGCTCCACTTCCAAGTCCTCTGGTAAAGTTATTGCCGATCTGCAGTTTTGTCTGTGCTTTGTTGTTCAAAAGAGCTTGAACATCCGTATTTACCGCAACAAATTCAACACCAGTGATGACTTCTGAAGCGATCATGGAGTTAATTGCATTTCCTCCACCGCCTCCCACACCGATGACTTTAATTTTCGCGAACTGATTGTTTGTTGGTTTTACAAGAGCCATACAAAGTAAATTCTAAATTCCAAGCTCCAAAATCCAATAGCCAGTGTATTGTTTTTGGAATTTGGTATTTGGTATTTGGATTTTTTCTTTTATAAGCTAAGACTACTAGATCAATGAAATATTCATTTCAAAACAATTTATTTACTCGGTTCTAGCATTTTTCCAAAGCTATCCCAAATTTGGGGTCATCATAAACAGAGGAGAATTTTTTTGCAAGCAGGAATATCCCACAAGATGACAGATTGAAAGCAAAAAGTTATGGCAACAGTGATTTGAGTAGCGACATGAGCTTTCCGCCCAGTCCAGCGAATTTTCCAGAGGCAACAGAAAAGAGACTGCCATTCCCACCGTCTCCTGCAGCACGGACTTCTTCTCCGCCTTGCTTGGCACCATAGAGCACCAGTCCAATTGCCGTGGCGTATTGTGGTGAATCAACTTCATCAATCAGTCCTCGTACACCAGAAGGTATTCCAACACGAGTTGAAAGCGATAGTGTACGCTTACATACTTCAGTGATTCCAGCAGTCAGTGCTCCACCACCACTGATGACGACTCCCGCTGGCACGAGTGGAAACAACTTTTCTTTTTCAAGCTCTTTCCCCACCATTTCAAATATTTCACGCATACGTGGCATCATGATGTTCTCAAGCAATACTTTCCTGGAAAGCGTGTCCACTTCATCAATTCCAATACTTTTTGCATTGATCTCATCTTCTCGCTTGAGTCGCTCACGTCGCTGTTCGCGTGACTCACCCACGGGTCCTGGCGTTTCAAGTGGCATAGAACTGAGCGCAAGCTTAATCTTTTCTGCTGAAGCCAAACTGACGTGGCTTCCAAGCGCGATGTCTTGGGTGACGTGTCGTGCGCCAATGGGAAGAACACAAGAATACGTGAGTGCGCCTTCGGCATACACCGCCATTGCGGTCGATCCCGCTCCGATATCCAACAGGACAACACCCAGCTCTTTTTCCGTTTCAGACAGCGTTGCCAAGGAACTTGCGAGTCCACTAAAGACAAAATTGGTGACACTGATTCCTACTTCTGAAAGACATTTGGTGAGGTTGCGAAGTGCAATGGATGAGATGGTGATGATATGTGCTTCTGATTCAAGTCTGATACCACTCATCCCAACAGGATCTTTGATTCCTTCTTGTCCATCGACTTGAAATTCTCTTGGGATGACGTGGACAACTTCACGTGAGGACGGCAGTGAAATCGCTCGTGCAGCTTCTATGACGCGATTGACGTCATTGACCGTGATTTCCCCTTCGGGGTTGGCAACTGCAACGACTCCTTTGGAGTTTTGACTGCTTATCTGACTTCCACAGACAGAGACATATGCACTCGAGATTCCAAAACCTGCCATACGCTCTGCTGCGTCCACTGACTTGGTAATACACTCGATAGTGTCCTCAAGATCAACAATCTGGCTTTTCTTGATTCCTTTACTCGGAATGCTAGAGACTCCAAGGATCTGCAAGCCAGTTCCATCACTCGATTTCCCTGCAATCAGTGTGCAAATTTTGTCTGTACCTACGTCGATAGCCGTTATGGCGGTTTGTTTAGACATTGTTAGTTTTCTTTAGTCATGACAGGATGATCAAACCGAAGATCTATTACATTTCCCGTTCCCTCTATTGTAGTCGAGTTGAAAAGTTGTTGTAAAGAGACCAGTTGTGAACTCAAACCATCTTGTGACAGTATATACTGAGTTGCGTCTTGAGTGTGAAAGCGAATTTCATTTGCGGACTCTACTCGAATTGAATCGACCTCGTTTTTGAGTACCGTTGTCCATGCTTCTTTGAGTTCTTTATAGAAGCTCACTATTTGTCTGTCAAGTATATCTCCATCCTTTTTATCCCCAATGCGCGTATCCCAAATGGGAGGGAGAATATCATCTGTTTTTTCTGTGGGAAGCAGAATCCCTTCCTCGGTTATCACAAAAGACGTCACTTGTGCTTCGTCTGTGGAAATAACAGCAACCGGGATCGGGGCGAAGACGTCAACTGATACAGTATGAGGAAATGATCGCTTGAGTGTATACCTGTATCCAGGAAGAACAGCTGAAGCATGAAGCGGCGAAAAAATATATGCACCCTGAAAGGACTGGACTTTCTGCTCGATCATTTCAGGACATGATGATTGCTCATAACTACAGATTGTTGTGGTGATGGTAAAAAATGAAAGAAATTTGAGTATTCCCCCTCCTGCCAACACGAGTGCGATTGCTCCGAGAATGAGCTTTGGTGACGATCGTGGGAGAGAGAGACGAAATTTTGGAGATGAGGACTGAAAGCTTCGTGATCGCATACATTCATTGTACAAAGAAAAAAAGAAAAAAACTGTTTATTTTTCGTTCTCTTTTTCAAATACAAGTGCAAGCAAATTCTTTGTTCCATTCTTGGGAAAGCTTTCCTCTGCAATGCGCATGTTTTTCTTTATCTCTTCATACTCGCGCAACATCTTCATGATTGATTCATAGAGTGTTTCAGGAAGCAGATCCTTTTGGGCAAGAAGCAACGACGCATTGGAGTCAATCAGTTTTTCAATATTTTTATACTGTTCGTCTTGATACGCGAACGCAAGTGGAATATAAATGGCTGGGGTTCCAACGAGGGTCAGTTCTTGGACAGTATTTGCGCCAGCTCGAGAGATGACAAACTGGGCGTTACGAAACAAAAAGCTCACTTCTTTCGCTTCAATCCACTCTCTGACAATGTAGTTTTGCTTCAACTCTTCAGGCAGTTTTTCTCTCTCAAGTTCGAGCGTTTTTTGATAGTGATGATCTGGAGACGTACCACACTGATGCACAATCACAAAGTCAGGGACGAGTTTTGGCAAGATTTGTGAAAGTGCTTGATTGATGATCTGTGAGCCTTGCGATCCTCCAGTGACGTAGAGTAGTGGTCGATCAACGACAATTTGACCTAACCATTCTGGCGGGGTTTTATATTCTCGAAACAACGATTCTCTGATAGGGTTTCCAGTGACTACTGTTTTATGCGCTGGAAAAAATGGCAGCGAGCTTTCATTGGCAACTGCAATTTTGTCAGCAAGGACACTTAAGACCTGGTTTGCAAGCCCTGCTACTGTTGTTTGTTCATGCAAAATGATTGTAGCGTGAAAACTTTTGGCAACGATACAAGCAGGTATCGCGATGTAGCCACCAAAGGAGAGTAACACATCCGGTTTTTTTTGTCGAAATAGTTTCCAGACTTCCAAAAAGGATGGAAGCACTTTGAGCAGTTCCACGCCATTTTTTAAAAAGTGTGTTCGGTGGAATTTTGCCGCATCGATTGCAAAAAAAGGTATGTCTCGCTTCTCAATTTCTTCGCGTTCTTTTGATTGTTGTTGACCATCGTTTTGTGAATATTCTCTGCCAATAAACCGAATCTTTACTTTGGGGTAGTTTTTTTGTATTTCGTCAATGACGGCGAGCGCTGGTGTCAGGTGGCCACCTGTTATATAGAGTGTCATAGAAAAGGAAGTCTGTGTCGTTTTCGTTCTGCTCTTGTTGGAGCATGCTGTGTCGCTGTTGTTTGATGTGTTGGCTTGAGTCCAATTAGAATTCCGATTGCGGTACACAGAGCCAGAAGTGATGATCCGCCATACGACAGAAATGGAAGTGGGACACCAGTGAGCGGTATGAGCGCGACGACAGAACTTAAATTGACGAGCACTTGGGAAGTGAACCAGCAAATGACCCCAACACCGATAAGGTAGTAGGTTGTATTTCCTTGGACTGGTTGGATATGAGCGCTCATACGAGTACACAAAACAATATAGCCGATAATAATGATACCACAGAAGAAAAACCCAAGCTCTTCAGCGATGATCGCAAACACAGAATCTGTTGTTGCCTCAGGGATATAGAGGTACTTTTGATTCGATTTTCCCAGTCCCTGCCCAAACAATCCACCGTTTCCAAGGGCAATGGTGATCTGGCGAATATGATAGGACTTCCCTAAAGGATCACTCTCGGGATCAAGAAAAGTGGTCAAACGATTCATGCGGTAGGGTGACAAAAGAATCAAGAGGAGTATTCCCACAAAACCACCTCCAAGCATCCAGAGAATATGCTTGAATGGTTTGCCAGAAACAACATACATTCCTCCACTGATTGAGAGCAAAATCAACCCACTTCCAAGATCAGGTTGGAGCATCACGAGCCCAAAGATTGGAACAACCAAGAATAAGAACGAGAGAAATCGTCTTGGCTTGGCAAGCCAAGTGGCCAGATATAAGACTAGTGCAAACTTCATTGCTTCAGAGGGCTGGAGGACAAAACCACCGATCGATAGCCAGCGTTTTGCTCCCAGAATACTTACCGCTACACCAGGAACAAGTACAGCGATCATGAGACCAAGCGCAATGATAAACACGAATGGACCGATCGCAAGCCAAAATGACGTAGGAATCTTGGAGACAATAAGTAGCGAAACTATAGAGATGATTGCCCACTGCCCTTGCTGGAGTAAGAAATAGTTTGACGAACCAAACATGGCAAAGCTCTCAATCACCGACACGTTGTAGATCATCAACACTCCGAATACGATAAATCCAATCACCATCCCGATGATAAATCGAGACTGTGACTCTGTGTTCGTTACGCGGTTTTTGAGAGTGTTTCTATCCATGTTCGGTATTGCTCACTTCGATCAGTATAATCCTTAAAGATACCAAAAGATGGAGCAGCCGTGGACAGCAATACGATCTTGCCGTTTGCAGTATGATCGAACGCCAGGTGAATGATTTCTTCCATAGAGTTCGCGGCAAAGATATGAATCTTCCGGTCAGCAAGATCATGTACGGTTTCCCCAATCCGTTTTCCAGTTGGTGAAAGTGTGATCAGTGTTTGTACCGATGACTGCGCAATTTTTTTTGCGAGTGTGTCAAAGTTTTGGCCGCGCTCATGACCTCCGACAATAAGTGTTTCTACATCGTCTCCTAGCATATCAAGCGCAAGCATTGTCGCTTCTGGAATTGTAGCGAGCGCATCATCATAAAAAGTAATGTCACTGTAGGTTCCAACTTTTTCCAGTCTTCCTGGTAGAGACTGCACTGTAGCAAGTGCATCTGTTACGTTCTCCTCACCGATACCAAAAAGTTTTGTTGCGATGATTTGTGCTGGTTGATAGTTGATCGGAAGTGAGGAACTAGAACTACTATATGGTATTTTTTGTGCCTGGCATTCCTGAAGTAAGTCCGCAATCTCAGGAAAGTCATCACAGAAAATACAGACATCATCTGCAGTTTGCAACTCAAAGAGCCGTTTCTTTGCTGTCTTATACTCATGCATTGAGTTGTAGTAATCCAAATGATCTTGAAAAAGTGAGGTAAATACAGCGATGTGAGAAGCCGCGTGTAAAGACTCAGCCTGAAATGCACTCATCTCGTACACGATGTGTGTGTCATCAGTTATTTCCTGAACAAAATCCAATGCAGGTTTCCCAATATTCCCAACAAGTAGACTTTTGTGTCCTGTGTGACTCAAGACATGATTGATCACGTGTGCCGTAGTACTTTTTCCTTTAGTTCCAGTGACAGCGATTGTTTGTTTCCCAAACAACTGGATAAACAAATCGGTTTGCGACGTCACATACGTCCCCTCTGGGATGCGCAGTTTTTTGAGTGGAATGCCGGGTGACTTAAACAAACAGCTGACTGCTGGAATTCCCAAAAAGGCATCGTTCCCGAGCATATACTTCACATCCGTGACATCTTTTTTATCAATATCTTCTCGTTCATCGATGATACGAATTCGTGCAGTTGGAAAGTGTTTTTGCAAAAATTTGAGCGTGCTTTTCCCTTCTCTGCCAAATCCAACGATTGCGATGGATTGAGCGGAAGTAAGCCATGATGGAAAAGTGATGTGTGTCATAAACTGCCTTGTCATCCTCGAGGAGGCATCACGCTTAGCGTGATAGCCTGCGTCGGGGATCCATGTTCAAGTTTCATTTACTGCTCAATTGTATGTTGTAGTATTTGTATGAATTCTTCAGGTAATCGGTGTTGTTGATCAAAAGATTTCAAGACTTCACGAGCGGTTTTTTTCAACTCATCTTCTTTTTCTTCTGCCCATTGTTCATAGTGTAGAAGTAGTGCTGGAAGATTTTTTGATCGACGTTCTATTGCAAGATACAAGGCAGCCTGTGATTCAGTTCGTGTTCCAACGCACTCAAATGGTTTAAATTCTTTGACCCCAATGAGTTCATCAACTGCTTCAGACAAGCTCATGTCTTCCATCATATTTGTACCAAAGATTGAAGTAATCGTTTCATCATCAACAAAAGCAGCAAGAAGTATGGCAACAAACACACACTTGCCACACTTTTTACACCACGAATTGGTTTTCTGCCCGACATTACAGCTATGAAAAACCGGAAAGTATTCTGGGTACTTCACAAATATATTCATGATCTGAAGTTCGTACAACGGTCGCAGGAAACTAAAATATGACGGAGCATCTCCATCTGTCATCTCCTTAGATCCCGGGTACTCGCGGGGCTCGATGCCAAGTTGCCCAATAGGCGACATGGAATTCGGGGATCCAGTCCCTTTTGTGAATGTCTGCTTCACATACTCTTGAAAATCCTTTTCAAATTCCTGTGATTTTGAGTACTGGTGATTGATATCGATTCCTTCCCAGGTTCCGGTTGGTTCACTCGCACTTCCTTCATTGGAGAGAGCAATGTATGGAATATCAAAAAGTCGTGCAGCAAATAGCGTCAAGAATGCAAGGACAGAGGAAAAAGGCGTATGACCATTTGGGTGACCTTCTGCATTCAGGGCAAGTATCTGTGAATCAATGACTCTTGAGAAGTGCACATTCTTTGTCGTCGGATATTTCTGTGTGAAGCGGCCAACAACTTCGGGCGATGCGCCTTTGGATCCAGAAAACGTTACGATTGGGTACGAAGCCTGTGCAAGCAGTTCTAGTGTGACGATTGAGTCTTTGCCTCCACCTACTGGAACGAGGACAGAAGGTTTCATGTTCAAGTTTTCAGGTGTCGTTTTGCTGTTGTCATCCTGAGCGATGACCCGCAGAGCGGGGTCGAAGTCCAAGGATCCCTTTCCTACGATACTTGTTTTGATTTCTACAAAAAATGGTTTAATTTTGTTGATATAAAAAAACTCACCCAAGCCGTGGTAGAACAGTTTTTGCCAAAACTGAATTTGAGCCTCGTTGAGACTGCCACACTTGATTTCAATCATTGGTGAGCAAAATGCTTTCCAGTACGTGGCTATCTCACTAAGCCCCAAGTGAAATACATACGTCTCCAGTTCTTTTGTAGGGATGCGAGAGAGTAAATCTTCTGAAATTGAATCTAGGGTGTCTGTGGTGACAAAGTGTCTATCACAGCAGGAAAACTGAAAAGAACACACAAGTTTTCCTTCTTCGGTCTTCATAGAAAACGAATCGTAGGAAAAAACTGGATAGTCTTTTTGTAGGTCTTCGATATTCATAGTATTGTCATCCTCGCGAAGGCGGGGATCCAAGTCTAGTTTTCTTTTCTATCCTACCGCAATTATTGACAAATCAGAATAGCGAGAAGAAAATCACCCCCAAGGAGAAAATATGAATGAAAAACCATCAAACCTTTTTGATCTATCATCGAAGGATTTTTTGAAAGCGATTGAAGACTCAGACCTATCGTTAATTGAGATTGCTACTACTATTTTGGAGTACATAAAACAAAAGGAGTTAACGGCGGAAACAGCTCCAGAGCTTTTCAATAAATTACCATACTATTTAAGACTACTTACTGGGTTAGCAAATGTAGCAACTTCAGCTTTCGGTTTCATAAAAGACGAAATAGAAAAGCCAAACTTGCATTAAAGAAAAGAGATCCACAAACCAATAATTGTGAGGATAATTCCAGCAAGCCAGGCACGGGCAACGATCTTTGGTTCTTCCCATCCAATGTGCTGAAGATAGAGATGAAATGGAGCGGCAGGGAAAATTTTCTTTTTTCGGATGGCTTTTGAAAGTAGCTGTGCGCCACTGGTAAATACCTCCACAAAGAATAAGCCCCCAATGACCACAAGCCCGACGGTCTTGCCTAAAAGCAGTCCCACGACAGCAAGGGCGGCACCAAAAGCAAGTGCGCCAACATCTCCCATCCAGATACGAGCGGGATTCACATTAAAGTACAAAAATGCGATGAGTGCCCCGATCCACAGAGAAATAAAGACTGAGAGTGGGGTGTCGAGAATCGATGCAGACAAGATCCAGAATCCAAATAGACAGATCATGAGAACTCCAGCTGCAAGCCCGTCCAACCCATCGGTGATGTTGACCGCATTGGCAAACGACACGATCGTAAAAGCCGCAAATGGTATATAGAGAATTCCTAAATTTATCGTTCCAAAAAATGGGATATGAAGGAATGAAATTCCCAGCCACTGATAGAGTAAAAAGGCGATGATAAACCCAAGAATCCACTGAAGCGTAAACTTGTGGATGAGCCGTAGTCCAAAAAACTTTGTTTTCTCAAACCCAAAAAATTTCTTTACATCGTCATAGAGGCCAAGTGCTCCAAATGAAATCAAGGTAAAGAACAAAATGAAAATTTCAGGACGAAGTGGATACACTGGATTGATACGAAAGCCTGTGATATTCATCAGGAATAAAACCAACGCAGAAAGTATGGTGACGACAAAAATAATCAGTGCCCCACCACCAACAGGTGTCCCGACTTTATGTTGGTGAAACTTATCAAATATAGGGCTTCTCTTGCCGAGGGCATCAATTGTTTGTTGTTTGCGTCGCTGGAACTTGAGTCTATAGAGTGCATTGATGAATGGAACGATAAGTAAACTTGTGGTCAAAAAAGACACAATCACATTTCCAAGATAAAAAGACAAAACATTGTTCATAGTAATAGTTTATAGATCTTAGTTTATAGTTTTCAATCTCTGTTATTCCTCTACTTTTATTCTTCGAGCGAAGGCTTGCCGAAGTCGAGAAGCACTGAAACCTTGGATCTGACTCCTACTTCTTGTTTGTCATCCTGAGCGTTTCTGGTATTCCAGAAAGTCGAATGGATCCCTTTCGCATCTACTATCTCTTTCCTGCCATCTTCTGATACCTTGTAACTTGAACCTGCTATCCTCACTTTTATCTCGTACCTAGTATTTTTTTCTCAGGTAATCGACAAACGTATTTCACGGTTCCCGTGAAATACGCCCTCCCATACTCGTAAACTGTTCATCTAGTTTCTCATATCCGCGATCTATGTGCGATTTTGGATCATGAAGGATTGTTTCACCCTCTGCGCACATTCCCGCAATCATCAGTGTTGCGCCGTGGCGCAAGTCTTTCACCTCAAACTCTCCTCCATGAAGAGTTGCAGGGCCTGTGATCTTTGCCGCATGCAAATCGTTTTCTTGGCGATCACTCCAATTAAAGTTATACACTTCTTCAGGGTTTGGCACATCTGGATTGTAGAGTTCGATGTTTGCACCCATCTTCTGGAGTGAATCGACATACTGAAATCGTCGCTGTGAGATTGTTTCATGCACGTGACTTACTCCATGTGCTTGTGTCATAAGTGTCACCCACAGTGGTTGCCAGTCGGTTTTAAATCCCGGATGAATAGCGGTCACAATATCCGTAGCATTGAGTTCTTTGGTCGTAAAAAATCGAATACCATATTCTCCTATTTCATAGCCTGCACCAATTGCATCAAGCGTTTGTAAAAATACTTCGATATCTTTTTTATTTGCATTCTCGACAATGATGTCACCTTTGGTGGCAAGTGCAGCGCAAGCAAACGAGATGACTTGATTTTGATCGGGCATGATCTTGTGGGTTGCACCATGAAGCTGATCGACTCCTTCGATTTCTATCACTCGTCCTGGCTTCCTCGTGATCTTTGCTCCCATGCTATTGAGAAACGAAATAAGATCATCGATCTCGGTTTCCTCAGCAGCATTTTCTAGAATCGTTGTCCCTTTGGCTTTGACTGCGGCCATGACCAATGTTTCTGTCCCGGTATGGGTGTTTTTCTCAAATCTGTAGGTGGCTCCTCTCATTCCATTTGTGGAGCAGATAATCATCCCATCTCTTTGTTCAACCTGCACTCCTAGGGCTTTGAGGCCATCAAAGTGACGCTCAAGTGGTCGTTTTCCGATCTTGTCCCCTCCCGGTTCAGGTACAACGGCTTTGCCAAAACGATGTAAGAAAGCAGGGATAAACATGGTGGAGGCTCGAGAAGCTTCTCCATGATCCTTATCCACTTCAAAATGAGAAAAATTTGTAGGATCAATAACGTAACAACGCTCGCCTGCTTCTTCTGCTTTTGCACCAAGATCTGTGATCAATTTCGCAACCAGACCAACATCACTAATATGGGAAAAATTCAATATTCTTGAGGGAGAATCGGCCAGAAGAGCTGCAATCATGAGTTTATATGATGCGTTTTTTGCTCCACCGACTCGAACTGAGCCAAACAACGGAGTCTTCCCCTGGATACGAAACGTAGGCATAGAGAGACTATTGTATACTACCCAAGAGTTTTTTCATAAGTCTGTGATATAGTCTGAGGTACAAAATATCCAAGGAGCAATTATGGCAGGAAGTCCTGAAAATAAACTACAAGAGCGTCTCAGTTCATTAAAAGGAGATTTACCAGCCCTTGGTAGTGAACTATTAAAAATACTTCGAGGAGAAGACGAAGAATCCATCGATGCAACAACTCTTTTATTGGCTGTGATTGATGTTTTGACAACTGATACAGCATCAAAACAACAAATTATAGAAGCGCAAAATAGATTAGATGTGTTCACTAAAGTTGATCGATATCTGGATATTGTAACTCCTGATTCAGAAAGGAATTTACTCTTACCAGAAATAGCAAGATTATGCAATGAGATTAATGATCACTATTTCTTCAGAGAACTTATTGAAAGTAAGAGCCTAAAAAGTAGGGCTCAACAGCACACCATTTCAAAAAATCTACTCTATGTTCTTGAATCTGCAGAATCAGCATCATTTAATACACTCATTGCTGAGTAACGATTAAAGAAGGTTTTCTTTAATGATTCGCTTGAGCTCATCAAAGCCTTCTTTGGTGTTTGCAGAGACCAAGATGTGTTTGGTGCCGAGGAACTGCTCCATGAGTTCAAGTCGTTGTTCGTTGGTGAGTTTATCAATTTTATTAAGAACTAGAATTGGTTCTTGCTCTGCTGGCAGCTCCCGAAGGATCGTTTGCACGATATCAATCTTTTCTCGCATCTTTGGATCACTACTATCAATGACGTGCAAAAGGACATCTGCCTGAATACTCTCCATGAGGGTTGAACGAAAAGCATCAATGAGAAGCGGTGGAAGATTTTCGATAAATCCAATCGTGTCAGAAAGCAGCACATCATCATTGACATACGGGATGCGAATTTTTCCTAAGACACTATCCAAAGTCGTAAATAATTTTTTGTTCTCTTCTTTTTCTTTTCCAGTGAGTGCATTAAATAATGTAGTTTTTCCTGCACTCGTATATCCAACCAAAGCGACTGTTTTCACACCATTTTTTCGTCGTTCATTGATACGTGCTTGCTGGACTTTGACACGGGCTGCAAGTTCTTTTTCGATTTGTTGGGTTCGTCGTTTGATGTGTCGGTGCTCCATTTCGATGTTGGTTTCCCCAGCGCCTCTGGTTCCGATTCCACCACCTTGTTTGGAGAGGACTGTTCCTCCTAAGCCATACACACGTGGGCCAATGTGTTTGATGCCCGCAAGTTCAATCTGCAGTTTTGCTTCTGTCGTTTTGGCATGCTGATCAAAGATTGCTAAGATGAGTCCCACTCTGTCCCATACTTTGATATGTGTATTGACGTCCCACAACTCTCGCTCCAAACGAAAGAGCTGGCCTGAACGGACAATGTCATTGAGTACCACAACGTGAATTTCTTTTTCTTTGACGACACCTTTGAGCCACTCTATTTTTCCACCACCGATGTAGGTATTGGGGTTTGGGTCATTTTTATGCTGGATAGATTTTTCAGAAACTTCCCCACCATACGTCTCCACGAGCTGTTCTAGTTCAGCCATGTTTTCAAGTGCTTCTCGTTCTGATGTTTTGTAACTTGTGACTTGCAGGAGTGCAAATCTTGGTTTGGGTTTAGACATGTATCCCGTATGATATCAGGAACTTAAGGGGCAGTCAGAAGATGTTTTGAGGGAATATTCTATTCTAGGAAAAACACTTCTCGTTCAAGCTCTATGCCAAAAGTTTCTTTGACTTTTTGTTCGACCGTGGTTGCCAGCGTATCGATATCTTTTGTTGAAGCAGAGCCAAGATTGATGATATATGTCGCATGTTTTTCACTTACCTGTGCATCACCAATCTGTGTACCTTTCAGTCCTGCTTTGTCGATCAAAAATCCTGCCGCTATCTGTGTGTTTCCATTGACCACTTTTATCGCAGATTCTGGGATACTGAGTTTTTCTTGGAGTTTTGTTAGTGCATCCTGCTGAATTTTTGGATTTCTCCACATGCATCCAGTGCTTGGAACTCCTATTGGCTGCGTTGCTGTTCTCTTTTTTGCAGCTTCAAGCATTTTTTCTTGGATGTGTACAGGATCTCCTAAAAAAAGCCCAAATGTCGCCTGCAAAATGACGGCTTTGGTTTCATGAAAAAAAGAGTAGTCGTATCCAAAGGACAGTTTTTCGTTTTCCCATGTTTCTTTCTTGCCTTCCTCGGTACAAACGTCAACGCTTACAATGAAATTCCCAATCAATTCATGTGCTGTGAAGTGGGAGTTGTTGTAGACAGCACCTCCGATCGTTCCTGGCACCCCGACAAAGTGTTCAAGACCAGTAAGGTTGTGTTTCATTGTTTCACTTGCGAGTGTCGCGGTGATCACTCCACTGTCCGCAATGACCTGAACTTTTTCTCCTACCGCTGGTTGAAACTGGATTGCAGACGTTTTATTTCGTATCACCAGACGATCTAAGCCCTCATCAGAAATGATGGAATTACTCAATCCCCCAAGCATCGAAAATGGAATATTTTTGGTAAAGCAAAAAGAAGTGAGCGAAAAAAGGTCATCAACAGTTTCAACTTCTACAAATAGCTTGGCTGTACCACCGACTTTCATATAGGTAAAGGGTGCAAGCACAACATTCTCTTGAAAAGTAAGGTTTGGAAACTGTGTTTGTAGTTGTTCTCTAGTCATACAATTTAGGGTTTTAACTCAAGCTTTTCATAGACAGTATAGATATCACCGGCACCCATTGTCATGAACGTGTCATTTTCAGTCAATGATTTTTGTAGGCTTTCTGCAAGTTCAGCGATATCTGTAGAGAGCGTTACGATTTTTCCAGGGTATCTTTTGGCGATCTCTGCAGCGATCATATCAGAGTGAATCGATGGATCGTCTTCTTCTCTTGCAGAGGCAAAGATCGGAAGCAGGATCACTCTATCGGCAAGTGCGAGGCTATCAACAAATCCATCAAAGAGCGCTTTGGTTCGCGAATACGTGTGTGGTTGAAAGGCTACGACAATTTTCCTCTCAGGTTCCCAATCTCGTAGTGCTTTGATGGTTGCGGTGATTTCCTCAGGGGTATGTGCATAGTCGTCAAAGCAGGGAATCTGTTGGAGTTTTCCTTTGTATTCAAATCGGCGCATGGTGCTGGCAAACTGTGCGAGTGCTTCTCGCGTTTTCTCAAGAGATGCTTGCAAAACTCCAGCTGTCGCGATCGCAAGAGCTGCATTTCGTACGTTGTGCTCTCCAGGAACACCGAGTGTGAATTCAAGTTGTTTGTTTGTGTGTTGAAGGGTGAATGTTGTGAGTTTTTTTGTTGTGCGGACACTTGAAATCTTCATTGTGCATTGTTCACTGGTTCCAACAAGTATTTGTGTAATATCAGGTCGGACATTTTTTGACAGTTCCAGGAGTTCTGGATCATCACCATTGAGAATCAATACACCATCTTTTGGAAGCGAGTTAAAAAAGTCCAAGAACACTTTTTTCATGCTGTCAAAATCTGCATAGATATCTGGATGATCATACGAGAGGTTTGGGCAGACAATAATCGCGGGCTTCTGATAGATAAATCGAGGGCGTGTATCGCTTGTAGGGTCAACGGCATATTCATCCGCCTCCGCAACAAACCATCCCGAGCGAGAAACTTCATCGGTTGCTTGCGAATGTATTTGGGTGTACCGGCCACTCACACCAAAATTTGGAATGTTCCCAACACCGACAGCAAAACTGGGACGCAGTCCTGCGCTATCCAGTATCCAAGCAATCATGGCACTGGTGGTGGATTTTCCTCCAGTTCCACAGACGCTAATACCTTTTTTTCCATGCATAAGCATCCCAAGCGCCTCTGCATGACTGAGTACCGGAATGCGTTGTCTCTGTGCTTCTTTGACTTCGGGATTATTTTTTCCTTGATGAGCTCCAGTGTAAATCACAAGCTCCATTTCAGGTTTTATATGAGCAGGATCAAATCCAGTTTCCAAGAAAAAATGCCTAGTTGAAAGAATTTTTTGGGTAACGAAGTTCTCTTCCACATCACTGCCACTGACATGTGCGCCCATGTCATCGAGACACTGTGCGAGTGCTGTCATCGCAACACCCTTGATACCCACAAGATGAATAACTTTGGACGTGAAGATATCGACCATAGGTTGTAGCTTTCTAGTTGATCCAGGCAAACACCGCAAAGTTCCCTTTATCTTTGGGATTGTGTTTGGACTTGTAGCGTGTGCGGGAAAAGAAAATGTCTTTTTCTTCAAACGTGTCACGGCCATCGTTGATGATTCGCGTGGGATCAATATGCAGTCGTTCACATTCTTTGATGATAAATAATGGGAGATCTATCTGATACTTCTCGTCTTCTTTGGTGACACATTCTTCCCAACCTGGGATGTTTTTTTGTGCAGGTGCATCTTCAAAGGTATAGGATTTTTTCTGGATACATGGACCAATCCAGATCCACAAGTCTTCCGGGACACTGTCAAATTTTGCTTCCATAGACAATACACTTGCCTGAATCCCCCCGGTCAGAAGCCCTTTCCACCCAAGGTGTGAAAAACCCACTGCCTTTCGTTTTCGATCAATGAGAAGAACCGGCACACAGTCCGCAAATTGATGAACGAGCGCAACGTGACGTTCTTTTGTCAGCAAAATATCACCTGGGAATTCAACTTCAAGCATATTCTCTTTGGTGATTTCTCGAACTCCAGTACGATGCTCATGTGTTGGAAGAACGACAGGAATAGTCTCAAGGTTTGACACAGATCGTACGACTCGTTCTGCGCTCTCAATGCCGTCGATATTTCCATCTTCTTTTGTGGTGATGATGAGGGTACATTCTGGGATTGGTGAAAGAAGTTGCATACGCAAAAAAAGACTCCGATTTTCGTATTCCTATTGTATCAGACAAGCATCAAGTGGTGGGCAAGAAAACAACTATTGTCGATGTATTGCTAGTCGTAAGAGCGAGTACCCTGAACGTCCCAAAAGTTTCATAAATTCATATCCTTTTTCTACCTCTTCCCGCGAAAACTGAGCAGTCTTTACAAACAGTGCCTCTGAAATTGAGACGGCTGGCTTTTGTTGATCTGGATTGAGTACTGTGATTGTATGTTGGATGACTCTGCCATCTTCGACGATATATTGTAGGCGACGGTTTTGCGTGAGTTCTTGAATTTCTTGTCGAAATTTGTGGCCTTGTGGATTTCTCCCAGCTTCAATATTCATGCGAAGCTGCGCAACTCGAGCCATTAGACACGTATTGAGCTCAGTAAGCATCTTCATATCAAAGCGTTCCCCCTGTGCCACGTGCCAGATTTTAGAGACGTAACCATCATATGGATGCAACATTTTCATGTTTTTGAGTGTTTGTGCCCCAATGGTGCCAATTTCTTGTGCAACTTGTTCAGGGGTCTGCATGACTCCGACGAAGTACCCCTCCCAACCAGTGTCTAGACCAAAAGGATTATTTTTTCGAGTATCATGCCAGCGATACCAACCTGTCTCGAAAGTTGCTAACTTTTTAGTATCCTCAGGTCTTGGTGGAGGAAAAAATCCTGCGTACGGTGCTGACTTGACGATCTCTTTCGCTTCAATTGCCATAGAGCCTTTCTAGATCCCAAAGCAAAAAAAGGAGGTCAAGGTAGCGTTTCCAGGAAGTAACAAGCCTTTTACAGGTGGGTTTTTTGGTTGCGTAGCGATGGCATCCCCAAGTTTTTTACTGTGGGACACATGCAATACTACTTGAGATTATATGACGATTGATCGGTCTGTCAATCTTTTTTCATGCATTGACAGTGAGAATGCTTTGTAAGATTTTTCCAAGTTTTTTTGAGTCGTGACGAATAATACTGCGTTTGAGAACATCACCTTTTTGCGTCGGTGCCTCGGTATGTGACAGTATAGGTTTTCGAAGGATGACGGTCGAAGCTGGTAAATCAAGTTCATCCAAGTCATCTTGTACAGGGACAGATCCTTCTTCTTTATAGACAGCAAGTGTTTCTTTAGGGTACTTCGTATCGGAATTCATGAGAATATAATCCAGCCGTGCCATGGGAATGTATTTTGAAAGTTTTTGAATAAAAGTCTTGGCTGTAAAGCCGATCGAGTCCCCGTACTTGGTCATCAAATTCTCAACAAACACAAGTTTGCCTTTCGACTCCATGATCGCCTCACACACTCCCTCGACAATTAAATCTGGAATGGTGTTGGTGTAAAAATCACCAGGGCCCAGGATAATCACATCGGCCGAAAGAATCGCCTCTTTGGCTTTGTCACTGATCGTGGCTTTTGGTTGCGTCCAGAGATCTGTGATTTCCAAGTTGCCATCATGGGTGGGTTCATCAATTGCGTGTTCGCCCGTCACCTCGGTTCCATCGCTATACCTGGCAACAAGTCGCACATCATCAGTAGAGATCGGAAGAATTGTTCCTTTCACAGAAAGAAGTTTTGAAGTCTCCTCGATTGCTTTTTGCTGATCTCCAACAATATCGCTGACAGCTGCAAGAAATAAATTCCCAAAAGTCATCCCAGCAATCCCGTTGCCCTGATGGAAGCGGTAGGTAAAAAGTTCACGAAGAAGTGTCCTGTTTTCTGAGAGAGCAACCATCGCAAGGCGAACACCGGAGGTGGGAAGCAAACCAAACTCATCCCGAAGTATTCGATTTGATCCGCCATCATCAACCATCGTTAAAAGTGCCGTTAAGTGTACTGGAGTATCACGAAGTGATGAAAGAACAGTGTATGTTCCAGTTCCACCACCAATGACAACGATAGAAGGATTTTTCATAATTAGTTGTATAATACACAGTTTGTTGCCGTTATCATACCATTTTAAACTGCTATGGCTTTCCTCAATAAAAGAGAATCTGCAATTGGTCTTCATGGATTAGGTTTACCTCTTCATGTATTCACCGCAGCGCTATGCAATTCTCTATCAAGAAGGGATGATTCGATTTTTGATAATAGAAATCCAAAATTCATTTCTCAAAAATGGGATTTACGATCTGAACCTCGGGGAGTCGAAAAGTACTTGGTGGCTCATGGCATTTCCCTGGTCTATGTGGAAGAAAGGTTACGCTTTGGTGCAATAACTGGTGATACAAGTTTGGATGTTCCAGTCAGTGGGAATGAAGCCCAACAGAATTTTATGAAAGAAGCTCTGAGATTGGCTCGGGAATGGATGTATTTTCTCATAGAGATGGATGAAGAGGATGAAAACCTGGATAATTTGGGAGGAGAACTTGAAGAAGTTTATCGAAGCAATTACCAAAGAACATCTCTACGATCTAATAGACATATCTTCATTGACAATATCAGTACAATTTGCCAAATACTTGCGCTCACAACTTTTACTGCGAAAGACGAGCAAAGAGCACTAGACTACGCCAGTTTTATAACAAACACAGTATACAATCCCAGCTCTTTGACCCACCCCGAGACATACTTGGAACAGATGTCCAATGCAACACAAGGGTTTTGGGCGACCCTTTCCAATAGAGGAATCATTTTTGAATCAGTATTTAATTGCTTCGAGATGACCGTTGATCCAAAATTATTTAGCTTTCTTCAAATTCTTCGTAAACATGATTCAGAAAATCATAGAGGTGGATGTCCAGGAAGATTAATAAAATTTAAAACTGAAGAAAAAAACACAGTCCGAGTGGAAGAATCAGCAATTACCCTATTAATGAACAAATTTTTATCTGAGCTCCAAAAGCGAATAGTGAAGAGAAATGAGTACAAGAGAAAGAAATTTAGAAAAGTAAACAAAAGAATAGAATAGTTTTAAGACTCTAGTATTTTTTTCACTGCGTCTTGATCGCTCCACGGGTATTCGACAGTACCATAACACATGCTTTTTTCATGGCCTTTTCCGGTGATCAAAATAGTATCACCACTGCGACCATACTCCTTGATAGCAGCTTCAATTGCACTGTATCGATTAGCAATACTGATGATCTTATCATGCCCTTCGTGTACTCCTGATTTAATCTCTGCAATGATCGACCACACATCTTCTGTTCGGGGATCTTCGGCTGTCAGGATGACAAGATCCGCAAGTTTACTTGCGATATCCCCCATCAATGGTCTTTTTGTGTGATCGCGAAGTCCAGCACATCCAAAGATAAGGATCACTTTTCCATGTTTACCTTTTGCTTTTGTCCCTCGCATTTTTTGTACCGCAGTCAGTGCATTCTCGAGTGATGCGGGGGTGTGGGCAAAATCAACGATAATTCGTAGCCCCTTTTTATTCGGGATGTACTCCATACGCCCTTTCACTCCAGGAAACTTTTCGATCGCTTTGGCGATGACACTGTCTTTGATATCGAGTTTGAGTGCGATCACACTCGCAAGGGCAGAATTTTGCTTGTTATAGTCTTGTCCCGCAAATCGTTTCTCCACACTACTTTTGATGAGTGGACGAATTTTTGCATACGAAAAACTTTGAAACTCTTTTCCGTTGTCTTTCACTATTTTTTTGAGTTTCTGAAAAGATTCCGGCGCATCTTCATTGATAAATGAAAAGTTTGATTGGAGAAAAAGCTTTGCTTTGGTAGAAAGATACTCGTCAAATGATTTGTGATAATCCAAGTGTTCATGAGTAACATTGGTGATACCTGCAATAGACGGCGCTATTCCCCAGATTCGGTTTTGATCAATGCCATGCGAGGTGACTTCCAGAATCACATACTCATAGTTCTTCGCTACAATCTTTGCCAGAAGTCTTTGCAAAGAAAACGGTGATGGAGTCGTCACATGAAAACCAGTGTCTATCTCTTTCTCACCAATATACGCTGCTACTGTGCTGATGAGGGCAACTTTTAGCCCTGCTTTTTTGAGAATGTGATACAAGAGAGTTGATGTCGTGGTTTTGCCATCAGTCCCAGTGATGGCAATAATTTTTAGGTTTTTTGACGGGAAACCAAACACAAGATTGGCAACGACAGCTTGGAGTAGATGGTACTGGTTTTTCAACATCTGAAGCATAGGACAATCTTATCATTCTTTTATTATTCAATCGCAAATTTTGACATGCGAAAGAAATCAGTGTATATATTCACCAAAGAAAAGGAGAATATATGAGTATAAAGATAGAAGACCTCTATACGGATGAAGATTTTCTGTTTAGAGTTGACAAAGAAACTGTCGTTTTTCAACCAGCAAATAAAGAAACACCTTTTCCTACCCTATTAGCAGGAACAATTCTGCTTTTTGTAGAACAATTACCTAATCATTTTTTTGGCGCTGCGTTTCAATTTGCAGTTTTAATTGAAGGGAAAAAAATAAGTAAAACTGAAGAAGTAATTTTAGGTTTGAACAATTTTGCTGATATCACTCGAATTCAAAGAGAATAACTTAATTGCTTTTCTCAGGCTGTATCCCATACTTTACAAACAATTCTTTTGCGATGGTAAACCAGAGCGGTGCTGCTGTTTCAGATCCCCATTGTGAGGATGTGGGTTCAACCAGTCTGACAAGCATCGTAAATTTAGGATTATCAGCCGGTGCAAATCCCACAAATGACGCAATTGTTCGTTCTGCATCATAGTGTCCTGATACAGGAATCTGTGCAGTTCCAGTCTTTCCAGCAATTGGAAACTGTCTTGGCAGCGTCCAGCGAGCATCGCCCTGCGAAGCAGAAGTTTGCATCATCGTTGTCACGGTTTCTGCCGTTTCTTTCGATACTACTCGTCTTATTTCCTGAGGCTTGGTAATAAACTCTTGCGACTCATCTTTCACCTTTTCAACGACATAGGGACGCATGAGCACGCCATCATTGGCAATACTATTCACACTTGAGAGCATCTGAATGGGGGTAAGCGCGATGCCTTGTCCAAATGTTGCTGTTGCGACATCAATTTCACTCCAGTCTTTTAAAGGACGAAACTTTGGCGAAGCTTCATCTTGTAGATCCACACCTGTTTTTGTCCCCACTCCAAAATTTTGCAAGTACTCCAGGAATTTTTCTTTCCCAACTTTTTTTCCGATATACACCATCGCGGTATTGTCAGAGTGTGTTAAGCCTTCTTGAATTGTCGTTCCAGCGTGGTACTTGTCATCCCAAGTTTTAATTGTGTACTGCCCGATCGTCACCGGCCCACTACAACTGTCACACTGTGTATCTGGGGAAATCACGCCAGCGTCAATACCAGCAGCGACAGTGAGCACTTTGAATGTACTGCCAGGTTCGTACGAATCAGCGACACTGGGATTCTTAAAAAAAGATGGGTCAGATTGTGTATACAAGCTTGGGTTATAGGTAGGGTACGACGCCATCGCAAGTATTTTCCCGGTGCCAGGTTCCATCAGAAGTACGTCACCGGACTTTGCTCCATACTTTTGAATACCTTCTTGCAAGTTTTTTTCGATAATAAACTGAATATCGTGGTGAATGGTGAGATAGAGATCTCTTCCGGAGACTGATTCTCCAGCGTTTGTCTGTGCAAACGAAATGGGCTGCCCTGCCGCATCCAAGTACTGTGTTTGTTTATTCACGCGGGTGCGAAGCTCTCGGTCGTAGTATCCTTCGACGCCAAAGTACCCTTTTGCTTGCCCTTGTTCATCCTTCCCAACAAACCCAAGCAGGTGCGCTGAGAGTGATGCTTCCGGGTAGTATCGACTTGAAACTGGCTCAAAAGTAATCGCCGCTAAATCAAGCTCCTGAATACTTTTTTTGGCAGTAGCCGAGACATTGGGAAGAAGCTGCGTCCATTTCTTTTCTTTGTCACTCAATTTCCCTGTGAGATTGATGACGAGATCTTTTTGCTTTCCTGCTATGTACGCACTATCGGTAGCTCGCAGATCAGCAGAAAAATCAGCAAAAGGAGTCAACAAAGATGCGATCGCAAGCGGAGTGTCTTCAATCTTTGATGGATTTGCGATCACATTAAATCGTTCTTCTCGAAGGGCAAGTGGATATCCTTCAGCGGTAAAAATCTTCCCTCTTGGGATGACCTGGACTCGCTGGCGTTGATACTGAAATCTTCCAGCTTCCTGGAGTTCTTGGGCTTTAACAACCTGCCAGTAGAGGAGTCTTGCCCCGACGGCAAAAAACCAGCAAAAGAAAAAAATTCGAAGCAAAAAAAAGCGTTGCTGCATGTTGGATTAGTATAGTCAAGAATGCGTACAATAAAAGGGCAAAGGTCTTATCTGTTGAGTGCCAATGTTGGCTCAAATGAGACAACGGCGACGGTTCCGGTCATTGGAACAAAGCCTTGAGTAACGGCGTATGAGGCAATTTTTGAGAGTGAACGCGCGTTGGCGAGTTCAAGTTCTTGCTTTTCTCTTGAAGTTTGAAGTGCAGCAGTCTTTTTTGTGAGGACATGAACTTCACTTCCTACAGCACTGACTGAGGCGGTGAGAGCAATATTTGTGATAGCTGAGCAGATAACAAAGAGTAATGGAAGGATAAAGAGTAGGGATTTCATACAATTTTTTCGATAACGCGGAGTTTTGCGCTCCTGCTTCTTGGATTCTCTTGAGTTTCTTCTTCTGAAGGACTCAATGGTTTTTTTGTAATCCACAGACCTTTCTGTTGTTGTTCTATACGAGTACTCCATTCCTTCACGAGTCTGTCTTCACCTTCGTGAAAACTGATCGTTGCCAGCCGTCCATTTTTTGAGAGGAGTTCAAACGCTTTTGGTAAAAATCGTTCGATACTTCCCAGCTCATCATTGACTACCATTCTCAAAGCCATAAAGGTCTTTGTTGCCGGATGTAGTCGTCCGGTTCGAGGAACTACTTTCTCGACGATCTTTGCAAGCTCTGCTGTCGTCTCGATCGCTTTTCTGGAACGGGCGTCGATAATAGCGTGTACAATGACCCGAGCGTGCTTGTCTTGAGCGTAGCGAGTAAAAATTTCATAGAGTTCCTTTTTTCCAAGTGCATTCACGAGGTCTTTTGCTGTCACACCCAGTCGCTTGTCCATTCGCATATCAAGCATCGCGTCTCTTTCAAAAGAGAATCCTCGTTCTCCATCATCAAGCTGTGGGCTTGAAACTCCAAAGTCAGCTAAAATTCCTGCAATTTCTTGTTCTTTGAGTGGAGACGAGCCGACTACTTGATCAATGTACTCAAAGTTTTCTCTGACAATTTGAAGTGCACCCGCTTCTATTTCCCTGACAAATCCTCGTGCTGCGAGTGCTACAGCTTCTTCGTCACAATCAATTGCAAGTACTTTTCCTCCTGCTTCAAGTATTTTTTTTGTGTGTCCGCCTCGACCAAATGTTGCGTCGATATACCATTTCCCTTGTTGTATCTGCAGTAATTCAATTGTTTCGTTTAGTAATACAGGTTTATGTTCGTAATCCATGTCTTGTGCTTCTAGTAAAGTTCTATGTTTTCGACTTCTGATTCAATTTCCGTTTCAAGTTTTTTGACGTATTCGTGATATTTTTCTCTGTCCCAGATTTCAATGTGATCCATGCTTCCAACGATGACGACTTCTTTCTCAAGTTTTGCGAGGCTTTTGAGTTCCTCTGTAATCAATATTCTTCCTTGCGTATCGATCTCAAGTTCTTGTGCATCGTTACTTAAAAATCTGATGTAGTCTCGATGTGCTTTCTTTGTTTGCGGTAAGTTCTCTACCTCTGCAATTTTCTTTTCCCACTGCTCTTGGTCGTATATTGCTAGGCATGTGTCCAGACCCTTTGTGATGACTCCTGCTTGTTCCAGTGACTTTCGAAACTTTGCTGGAATACTCACTCTGCCTTTGCTTTCGATTCGGTGATAGTATCGTCCTATGTACATACTTATAAGTCTATTTACCACTTCGTACCACTTTCGAATCTAGGTATAAATATAGAAGGTTCCACATCTGGTGTCAATAGAAAGAAAAGGCGAAAAGAAGCGTGTTGTCTCACGCAAATTTGTGATACTCTTTGGGTTGTGAAAAAGTGGGAGAAATTATGAAAACAGTTGAAACTTTTAGTAGCACACAAGCTTTTGCAACACGCGCAATTGGGCAGAACAGTGACTATGTATTCATTCCATCAGGATCACGTTTCACAAAGGAAAAAAAAAGGATACAGAGCCTCGACAATTGGAGACGGGATAAATGATCAGCATCCAAAAACACTGCAGACGATCAGAGCAACAGAATTCATTTCACTCTATTCTCCATGGATCAAGCGACTACCATTTCGAAGTTAAATAGTTGTGTTTGCGAAGAATTCTGAAAGTGATACACTCACAAAGGAAATTTTTTTAAGGAGGAAGTATGAACAATGTAGAACTAGGTCTGGATCGAAAAGAGGACTGGATGTATGCGGAGCAACGTGAAGTTCTAAGAGCCCATGTTGGCTTCTCAATACGAAATACGCAAGGTGATCTACGATTTGTCCCTGCAGGAACTACCTTTGAACTGAATTCAGGGCTTTTCCTCGTCCAATCTGTTGGAGTCGATAAGAGAATCCCAACAGAGGGACAACATACTGTAGTTACAACAACTGACGTGTTTACCAAAATTCACAGTGGGTATTTTGATTCTAAAAGTTTCAGTAATCTGTAGATTCTATTTCGCTACGACTACAAAGACTTCATTGACTGGTCCTTGAGCTGTCGCACTGCCGTCTGTGATGGTGGTTTTCCATTCTTTCCAGGCTTTTCCATCCCAACCCATGAGAGTGCCAGTTGTTGAGTCCAGAGGAAGGCGAAGTGAAATGGTTGCAGTTCCACTCAATGATGCAAATGGAGCGATTGCATATGGTCCTGCGATTACTTTTCCTTCAATGGTTCCTGGGTACCCTGGTACCTGATGAACCGTTACGAAGTTTGCAGTATTTTTGCCTTTTGAGATATCAAGTGAGAACTTGCCATCTCTTGAAGAAAAGATTTTTTCTTTGAGGGCGTTTTCTTTGTATGACCACTCGGATTTGAGGGTGTAGTCAGGGTTTCCGAATCGAAGGGTGAGAGTTCCGCCTGTAACATCTTTGTTGTATGTACACTTTCCACCTGAACTACAACTTCCTAGCAAGATTTCTTTTTTGATCGGAAGGCCTGCCAGAGAGTCTACCGTTCCAAATGCACCTTGAAGCAGAGATCCAGCGGAGTACTCCACTTCATACTCCAAATCACCTGCAGTTTTTTTGATTTCAACGAGCGTTAAATCCACCGCTTTTCCATCACTTCTTGGTTCAAGGCGAACAAACGGGCGATTTTCTACTGGTTCCTGGTTGACGTTTTTATCCACTTTTCGTGGTTTTTGGGTAGCGACAGGTTCTTCAGCCGGAGCCTTTTTGCGACAACCAGCAAGCAGGGTTCCCCCGATGAGCAGAACCAGAAGCAGTGTAAGTGTTTTTTTCATATGGTAATCTCCGATAAACCTACCCTAGTATATCAATCAGCTCT
>CAZBKJ010000008.1:0-2320 GCA_964492495.1 uncultured Pseudomonadales bacterium | reverse complement strand
CGTGTCACGATCACGTACTGTCACTGTATTATCCTCAAGAGTCTGATAATCAACTGTAATACAGGCAGGTGTTCCAATTTCATCCTGAGAAAGATATCGCTTTCCAATATTTCCTCGGTCATCCCACGCGACTCTCATATGTTCACCAAGAGAAGCAAACACTTCTTTGGCTTTGGCTGTTAGTTCCGGCTTGTTTCCAACGAGTGGAAAGATTGCAGCTTTGTATGGAGCGAGATGTTTTGGCAATCGAAGAACGATGCGATTTTTTTCGGCGTCAACAAAATAGGAGTCACAGAGCACCATCAAAAAGAGTCGATTGATCCCAACGGCAGGCTCAATAACATGTGGAACATATTTTTCACCTGTCTGAGGATCCTGAACAGACATATCTTTGCCACTATGCTTGATGTGTTGGTTCAGATCGTAGTCAGTACGATACGCGAGCCCCCAGAGTTCCTTGAACCCGAAGGGATACTGATACTCCAAGTCTTCTGTGCGTTTGCTATAAAATGATCGTTCTTCATCGCTGTGCAGTCTCCAGCGCAGGTTCTCCGGTGTGACTCCAAGACTTTTGGTGACAAAACTCCACATAGCTTCTTTCCATTGTTCAAATGGCGTCTCCCACTCACTATCTTCCTTTGGTGGTTTGATGAAGTACTCGATCTCACCTTGCTCAAACTCAATGGTACGAAACACCGAGTTTCCAAGGGTAATTTCATTGCGAAATGACTTTCCAACCTGAGCAATTCCAAATGGAAGTTTCACTCTCGTGCTATCCATCACATTCTTAAAGTTAATAAACATTCCTTGTGCCGTTTCACCACGAAGATACGCGAGACTCTGATCGCCTTCGACAATTCCAAGTTTCACAGGAAACAAGAGATTGAATTTTCGTACTGGTGTCCAGTCATGCTTGTGGCAGTTCGGACAAGGAATTTTGTTTGTGGTGACGATCTCACTGAGTTCTTCGACACTTTTCCCTTCCACACTGATCTTAAGCGCATCTTCAATCAAGTGATCTGCTCTAGTTCTTGCCTGACAGTTTTTGCAGTCAATCATCGCATCACTAAATCCAGCAGTATGCCCACTGGCATCCCAAACACCATGGTGCGAGATGAGCGAGGCATCAATACCCACCATGTCTGGTCGTTTGTGCACAAACTCTGTCCAGAATAAATTTTTGATATTTCGAAGTAGTTCTGTCCCTGCTGGCCCGTAGTCGTAGGTGTTTGCCAGTCCTCCATAGATCTCAGATCCAGGATAGACAAATCCTCGTCGTTTCATGAGAGATACAACATCATCAATTGTTATTTTTTTTGTATTTTCCATAATACTCCTAACACGCTACGATTTTTTCACTTCCATTTCCGCCTCTTTTTGTCATTCCCGCCTTCTTTTTGTCATTCCCGCGAATGTAAAATGCCCTTGTGGTACGGGAATCCATTACTCTTTTTCTGTATAGAGATCATCCCACTCAGGAGTCATTTTTGTAATGACATTAATTTTCCACTGTCTGTTCCATTTCTTAATCTGTTTCTCCTTCAGAATCGCTTCTCGTATGTCATTTGTTTCTTCAAACCAAACTAATGTACTGACTGCATATTTTTTGGTAAACCCCTCAACAAGAGCGTGTTTATGCTCCCAAACTCTTTTTTTCAAATTATTTGTTACTCCCACATACAATGTACCATTCTTTTTACTCGCCATGATGTAGACGAAATATGACCGCTTCATATGGATTCCCATCTTCATGGGAATGACAGAATAAAAAAAACCGCCTCTACACAACACAACTATGTTGTATAGGGACGGTTCAAAATTTTGAATCGCGGTTCCACCCTATTTGTCTCATTTTTCCATAAGACCAGCTTTTCTTTGTATAGCTCCTGCCTTGCCAGTGGCTCTCATCGCTATAGATGTACTATACCATAATTCACGAAATCACGAAAATCACATCTTTGTTTTTATGTGATGTATCAGCCGATTAATCGCACTCTTTCGGTCATATGGCATATATGATTGTTGCTCATCATCCCAATAAAAATTGTACGAACTCACAAATTCATCGTACACTTTCACGTATTCAATAGGTCGCTCAAATAAACCTTCAAAAGCAATTAATCGTTCTAATATTTCCTCGAAGTTTGGAAATACTTCTTCCATAGATTTCAGTCTTCTTTGTTCGGGAGTGAGTTCGCTCATAGATATGTAGTGTATCAAAGGCAGTCAACTATTGACTCAAATACGCATACGCCTTCATCTTTTTTTGTGTAATACTTTCCACAAAATCACGCAGTGGTTTTGAGAAATCAATTTCTTT
>CAZBKJ010000007.1:23453-42415 GCA_964492495.1 uncultured Pseudomonadales bacterium | reverse complement strand
ATTTGATAGCCTAGCTCGAGATACCCTAGTTCTGTGATCGTGCTATCTACGATTTTTTGTACGACATTGTTAAAATCAAGCGTATCTAGAATTACTTTTTCTAGACGCCAAATAGCCTCTAATGTTTTTTTCGATTGTGGAGTTGTAGAATACATAGAATTATTCTTATTCTACTCGCGTATGGACACTAGAGTAAACTCTCTTCTTGAATTTTTCGACTGGAATTCTGACGAAAGAAAAGGTGTTCTCCCTATAGAAGCAGTCCCACGCCCGACTCTTAAGCAGTTAAATAATGTTGAGTTTGATGATGAAGGCCCTCGAGACGGATTGCAAGGGGTTCCTTTTTTTCCGAGTTCTTCAAAGCTTGAAACGTATATTGAATACGCTCACTCTGTTGGTATAGATGCGGTGACTGTTGGTGTGTATTCTGAAGAAGGATCTCGCCCTGACAGAATTACTAAAAAACTTCTCTCTTTTATGCGAGACAGTTTTCCGAAAATGATTCCAGTCGTACTTGTTCGTGCTCTCCAGCAAGACTTAGAGTATGGTCTTCACTGTAGTCAAATAAATAAAAATCTTGAGGTTTTGATATTTCAAGCATCTTCACCAATTCGTATGTGGGTGGGGAACTGGACAGAAGATGACATTTTGGAAAACCTTTCCAGATCCCTTGATTGGGCAGTCTCAAATAAAATGAAGGCACTTGTTGCTACTGAAGATACCACAAGATCTACTCCTGAGTTTATTCGGCGATTCTTGAGAGTTGCTGTAGATCATGGTGCAACTAGGGTAGTGATTGCAGATACCGTTGGGCATTTAGATATGTGGGGTAGTTACCGCATCATTCGTTTCGTACGGGACTTTTTAGATAAGCAAGGTGATCAAGGAAGGAAAATTGAAATAGATTTTCACGGACATAGAGATAGAGATTTGGATAGTGAGGTCGCAATTGCTGCTATTAGTGGTGGAGCAACCAGAATCCACGGAGTAGTGATGGGGATAGGAGAACGCTCAGGAAACACAATTTTAGAAACGCTAATTTATAATGCCGAACGATTGCGTGGTGAACTGGGAGCAACTTCCCCAAAATGGGATGTAAGTGTTCTTCCCGAACTCTGCCATTATTATTCTCTTATTACGAAAGTCGATGTGCCTATGCATTTTCCATTAATTGGTGGGAATTCATTTACCACTGCTGTTGGAATTCATGCGGATGCTCAGGAAAAAGCCCTTCTACGTTTGCGAGAACTTCGAAAAGAGAAAGAAAAATATTCAGAAAAAGAAATAAAGAAATTGGAGCAAATGCTTCGAACTGTCTACACTTCAATTGATCACCGCCAGGTCGGTAGGCCTTTAAGTTATCTCATTGGTCCTATGTCTGGAGAATCAACTGTTCGGATGTGGTTACATGAACAAGGGTACCCAGTTTCTTTAGGAAAAAGGAGTGTCGCAGTACGAAAAATAAAGGAGTTTGCCAAAGAGCAAAAAAGAATACTCCATGATGAAGAGATTTTTCAGCTCTTAGAGTTTTTGCAAATCAAGAAAAAGCAGACAACGCAACCTGTGCGATAGCATCATCCTGAGAAACATCCATAGATCCTCCTACTCCCACACCACCTTCACATTTGCCATTCACAAGAATAGGTTGCCCTCCAGCAATTGGTGTTAGTTTTCCGTTTAGCACTGTATTCACGCCATAGTAAGGTTTTCCTGGCTGAGCATACTCTGCGAGTCCTACAGAAGGGATTCCTAATGACGCTGAAGTGAACGCTTTGACGTACGAAAATTCAGGACTAATAGCAATAGCGTTGTCCATTCGATGGGAAGCAATCAGTGTGCCTGCAGTATCTACAATTGTAATGCTCACAGAAAGCCCCATTTCAGTTGCTTTTTTCTCAGCAAGATCTAAAGCATTTTTTACTTGTTGTAAAGAAATCATAGTTTCTCCTTATGCATATACTGGGTCTAATGTTTTTGCTTCAATTGATTGGGTAGGAATATTTTTTTTCTTGATTGCCTCTGCACATGCGTACAGGAATGGGTTTCGTATCGAGGGAGACATCGAAAATATGACTTTTAGGAGCCATGGGCTTAGAGTGGGATATTCGTATCGTGGAGGCTTCATTTTATCGGCTCTTTGAATATCACGACCCATAAGTGTGTCAATATGCTCAGGGTGAAAATGTCCTGGGCGAAACAGAACTACTTTTTCAGGATATACGTCCAGTCCAGGATAGGAACCTGGCAGATATTCTAAAGAGGAATCAAGAGTCCCATCGAAAAAGGTGAGTTTCTTTTCATCGGCCAGTTGTTTACCAAGTCTATAGTTTGTCGTTTCAGGCTCACCATGTTGGTTTGCTGAGGTAGCGACAACGTAATACACACCTAACGAGGAAAGCTCTTCTACAAGATATTGAATCTTAGGAAGCATATCTTCAAAAATAATGATTTGCACGACAGAGCCTCTCTCATCTTTTGAAAAACAATTCTTGGGCAGATTTACAACTTCTTTTTGAGCTTCTATGACCTCTTTTGCCTTCACTCTATAGTGAATTCCTTGGGGTAAGTTAAATTTCTCCGCTGCCGCTTTGAATTCTGAAGGAGTTCGCTCAAGGTCAATAATTTTATTAAAACCATTGGAGGATGTAATGAGGGGGAAAGGATGTTCAGCTTCGTTGGTAATTCCTTTTAGTTCTCTGATTTGTTGTTGTGCTTGTGTATTCTCACCATCGCACACATATCCCACGACAGAGCCAAACTCAATAACAACTACTTTACCCTCTGCTATTTCTTTTGCAATTTGTCTAATCTCGCCTTTTTCCTCCAAACTCAGATTTTTCTTTTCCTGGGCAATAGTTAGAAGTTTATTAAGATCAATATCAAACAGGTTTTCTTCATTCTTTTTTCTGTCACGCTTATCACTCGGTTCTTTTCCTAATCGAAGATAGTTGGATGGGGTAGAATTTTCTTTAGGGAGAAAAACCATACATTTTGAGATTATTTAGCTGAGAGGTGGGGTATTAAAAATATCTTTTATTTTTTTCAAAAACTGATCAGGGGAGATGTCCGTCTTCACGATATACCCAGAACTTCCTAAATTTTTCGCATTTTCAATCACCGATTCTTGCCCTAATGCGGAGAGCATATAGATAGGACCGTGTTTGGAGCGATTGGGATTGTTTTGAAGCTCTGTAAGGGTTTCGAGACCGTCTTTGACGGGCATCACAATATCTAAGAGAATGAGGTCATAATGAGGAGAGGTGTTCATTTTGGCTATGCACTCTTCTCCATTTTGTGCGGTATCAACAGTATACCCATTATCAGTCAGCACTTCCTGATAAAAATCTCGATTGTACTTATCGTCATCGGCTATAAGAATGCTCTTTTTTTGGTCATCCATAGATGTCATGTGATCCTACACGCACAATCTTTGCGTTGTCAATGATATTTTTGTATTCTTAACAACTTGTCGCTGGTTTAAAGAAAGAATTTACCAAAATTGAGTAGTCAGAAATATCAGTAATCCCATCACGATTAATATCAGATCTTGGGGTTCGTCGAGTTGTTTTAAGGAAGTCCTGTACTAGGGAAGAATAGTCAGAGAGATCCACAATTTGGTCTTGGTTAATGTCAGCTTCACAAGCGCCAAAAGGGACTGATGTAAACGTCGCTGTGTACGTTGTATTGGTCGCTGGTGTATTGATGATATGTTCTTTTGCACCACCATCTGACCAACTCGTGAACTGGTATTTTTTTCCACTCAGGTATTGAATTGCTGTTGCTCCAAGGTCACGCTCAAGCCCGACAACTCCAGTAAATGTATGAGGTGCAGTTTGTGGCTGTCCATCAACGGTAATCTGTAAACCTGTAGGATTTGTCCCGATAGTGATTTGCGATTTTCGTGGAATCACATCGCGAAATGTTGTATTACTTACTCCTTGTGAATCTGTGGCCGTGAGATTTATTCGAAACCATACATCGGGGTCAGTCTCAAACCGGGTAGGGATTGTAAATGAACCTGTTGTTGTATTGGTAAGCGGACCCAAGAAAGGATGGGTATGTTCATCATGGTGGAGATTGATTTGCCAGGAAAGCCTGCTTGCAGGGATCGTTCCATCCTGTGGATCCGTTGCACTCCCTGAGAACGTAAACGAATTTCCAGCACTAAACATTGTGCCTGCTGCTGGGGCTGATATGACCGGGAGAGGCGAACTGTTCGGGGCGAGGGTTGGCGTTGGTGTCGGTGTTGGGGTAGGGTTTACACCACCGTAGGTAATACGACCCACATCGGTGTTGTAAAAACGAACATAGTACAGCGCCCCATCTGACCCCACGTCCATATCGGTGATGCCTACCATATTACGTGCAAACACTGTTGGTTGATTGGTGGAAAGATCCAAGTACTGCAGCCATCCTACTTCAAAGTCAGCAAAGAAATATTTCCCGCGGTATTGTTGCGGGAAAAGTAGGCCTGTATATGTAGGGCCACCAGTCAGAGACCGACCGGGATTGGCTCCCGTACTATGATGGTAGGTGAATATGGGATTTGTGAAGTTTCCATTACTACACGCTCCTTCACAGGTAGGCCAGCCATAGTTCCTCCCACCCGCGCCCTCATTAATCTCTTCCCAAGTATTTTGTCCGACGTCTGCGATGTAGAGTTTACTGTTCGTAGTGTTAAAAGAAATTCGAAATGGATTTCGCAATCCATATGCCCAGATTTCTGGCCGGGCACCTGAAGTTGAGACAAAAGGATTATCACTGGGGATCGATCCATCACGATTGATGCGCAATATTTTTCCACTTAAGTTTCCCAAGTTTTGAGAATTGGAAGAGGTTCCTGCATCTCCTGTTGAAATATAGAGTTTGCCGTCACCACCAACGAGTACAGTTCCTGCGTTATGTATACCAGCAGCAGAGGAAATGTTATCAAGGAGAACTGTTTGACTTGCGACATTGAGCGTCGGGGTTCCGGTTGTGTTGACGGTAAATCGACTGACACGATTGCGTACCGGTGAACCATTGAAGCTGTAGTAGACGTAGATATAGTTATTGCTTGTAAAGTTTGGATCAACTGCAAGCCCCAAGACTCCGCGCTCTGAGTCAGCATTGACACTGGGGATTGTTCCAAATGTGGTGAGCTGGCCATTCTTCCAAAGTTTGAGTTCTCCAGCTTTGAGTCCAATCATCAAGCTTCCATCAGGAAGAAACTCAATAACGGTGGGTTGATTGAGATTGGGGATAAGCTGGGTGTCGGAAAAGCCAGTAGGGAGGTTAGTGGCTAAAGCGGAAACTGTTTGTATAGAAATCTTGAAGAAAATCGATATTACAAGGAAAAAGAACAAACTTTTTGTTTTCATACATCAATTCTTACACATGCTATATAGTATCCTAGCAACGTTTATCTCTGCTGAACAGCGGTGCCTATTTAACTTCATGGTTATTCATAATCTGATAGTATATAAAAACTCATCTATTCACAGAATTTTATGGAGAAAGTTCAAGATACTAGTAAACAAAAAAAAGAGAACCCTCTTGTGCGGTTCTTTTCAACACGTTTAGATCAATTTATTTCTTATTTAGAAAAAGATAGGAAAGGGCGAGGAGAAGGATCTGTCGGAATTTCCAGAAGGCAATTTTTAAAAGGGGCAGCAACACTTGGATTAGGATATGCGGTAAGCGATTCTGAGATTGTAAAAGCGGGCGCTGGACCACGACCAGATGACGATATTCGGCCAATCAAACCAAGACCAGAGTCTGATATTCACAGGATTGAAATTACGGAGTCTAAAATTGAATCTAATGAGGTAGACACCTTAGTTCTGGCGGAAAAACTCTGTTTTTATTCAGATGCTCCCCGTACTGATGAAGCAGGTGGGATTTTCCCTAAAAGTAATGATCAATTTTTTCATAATTGGAAAGCGGAATTACTGGGATTTGTTGAGAAACCAAGTTTTTTAATTCTTCACACAGATAGTGGCAATGACATTAGATCGACGCTTCAAAGTTTAAATGATAGGAATATTCAGTGTCAGTTTGTGGTGGGAACAATTAATGGGCAGGCTACATCATTACAAGCTTCGTATTTGCAAAAAAATCGAGTAAATGCAACAGGAACTGTTTCTGGTGGTGAAATTAATCCTTACGAAGCAAACGCTCAATTTTGGGGATCATTAAATATCGAAATACAAGGATCACCTGACAAGGTCGAATCTTCCTTGGTAAATAAATCAGCTCAGCTAAGTTTAGATATTATGGCCGTTTACGGGTTGAAAATGTCACAAGTCATCGGCCATTTGGAAGTTCCAAATAACGGGAAACCAGATCCTGGAAGAGATGTATTAAAAGAAATTCGTACCAAAATATATCTTGGTTTGCTTGAAAAAAAGTTGTATCAACTCATAGATATTTTCCCAGATAGGACTGCTGATTTAGCAAATTTTTTTACTATACATCGCGAGAATACAGGTCCAGCACAGCTTAATTCAGAAGGTAAAGCAAAAGGTTGGCTACAAGATGAGAATGATTATCTTCATTGGGAAATCATAAATTCCTTTTTGATCGAGAATCCTGAAAAAGCAAAAGACCTACGAAAACTTAGAAACCGTAAGATTCAAATTATTCCAGAGATTCAAAATAAAAGCATAGAGTTAAATGAAGTTTACATGGGGTTTCCTCCTGTTTTTACTGAGTGGTTACGTTTGCCAACAAAGCCGTTAGGGAGTGAAGAGTTTGCAGAATACAGACCCAATGGAACTGCAAATTTTGTCGCTAAAATCAGGGATTTGGTTACGAATAATTCTGAGCTTGTTGGTTCAAGCTTGCCCTTTAGCTATGAGCAAACGCAAAATCTTGCAAGATTATTTATAGCACAGCGACCGTACGAGAATAGAGGAAGCGATCTCTCTGATGCGATGGTATCAATAGCTGAGAGCATAGGTGATGCAAACCATTCGTGGGAAGTGGTTCAAGAAGCTTATTTTGAGAGGTTTGGTATTTCACTATAAAAAGCAAAACTTCAAGAAGTTATTTATCCTGTCAATTTTTCCAGAGTTTTAGTTCTCCAGCTTTCAATCCAATCATCAAGCTTCCATCAGGAAGGAATTCAATAACCGTTGGTTGATTCAAATTTGGGATGAGTTGGGTATCTGTAAAGCCAGCAGGGAGGTTAGTGGCTATTGCGAATACTGTAGTAGCGGAAAAAGAAAAGAGTGCTAGAAAAAAGAAAACGTAGGGAAGAGATCGTATGCTCATACTAACAATTATTACTTCTCGGTGCTACGAGAAGGCTTATCAATTATGAGGAAACGGAATCTGGGCTAAATTGATATGGAATTGGTTTGTTTCTTTTTTCATACCCATGCACATACGCTGAGCAAAATTCATCATATGATCTGTTTCCAAGTCTTTGATATTTCTTATCTGTTCCGTGATAATCAATTGTGGCTAGAACAGTGAGTGGAAGATCTTCTTTTTTCAGTGGACCATATTCTTCCAGAATGCTTTGCAGACCTTTTTCATCGTTTGCAACGATATTACCTCTACTTATATTGAGGTACAGATCCTTAATTGCTTCTGCTCTTTTCTCCTGATAGAGAGATGTGTACCTGTATGGCTCTGCGTCCTTAAGAGCGAGTGTGTCTACATATAGTTTTGCTGTACTAAGAGCGATTGCATGTTTAATGTTATGGACATTTTGTGCATCAATCTCTGGCCACAAGATTTTCACAGCGAACGCAAACTTCTCAAGAGTTTGTGGAGTTGCTTGTCCAGGGCCAAGTGCTTCCGGTTCTCCAATAAGATGTTCATTTTCTGGAAAATTAAAATTATGTGAAATGGCATATTCTTGAACTCTTGTTGAGAGTGTGGCTCCGGGGTATTCACTACTACCACCTCCTTCAATGAGAAATATCGCCTCAATTATTGAGGCGGGAACACCAAATTTTTCCTGGGCTTCCAGAAGCGTTTGTTGAAGCTCTGGGAGAATAGGATGGTTCTCAACAAAATCATCAGGTTCATATCGTTCCAAAGGGCGTTGTGGGATGTAGTCAAACTTTTCTTGATAATATCCTTTTGGTTCTACAGTGTTTTTTTGATCTGATACGTTGAATGATATTTGCAAATCTATATTAGGCAACTTGTTATAGATAGAATCCAGATTAGTATACGCATACATGAGTTGTGCAAAGGAAATTGGATTAGTGTAAAACGTATCGAAAATTTCTCGAAGAAGTGAAGACTCAGGAAGATCCTCATCTTTTAATGTTGTAGATAAAACTTGAATGATTTCACTTTTTTTGCTTTCAGTTGCTAGATTATTTCTAGCAGTTCCTGTTAGTAGGTCATAGAGCTTATTAATGCCTTTATTTGTTTGTAATACCTCAAGAAGTAGGCTTCTTGTTAGAGTGAATTTCTTCTGTTTCAACTGGTTTGAATAATATGTTCTACAAATCTCAACAAAATCAGACTTATTTGCGACAAAATCTTTTGAAGTTGCAGGAATATCTGGATCCAATTGAGACAATTTTTCTTGATTTATAAGGTCGTTTTCAATACTTGTGAGATCTTTTGGGGGTGAGGAACTATCACGGTCGAAAAAATTTGGAGGAACCGGCATTGCTCCCAGGGCTACACCTCCTACAAAACGCTTCAGAAACTCGCGCCTTGATATATCATTTTGATTTTTAGAAGGTTTTTCTCTTTTTTTTGTTTTTTCAATTTTTTGTAACCACTCACTGATTATGTCTAGAAGGGAAGGTTGAGCTTTTTTATCAAAAATTTTGCCATTATTAAGTTTATCAACCATAACGATTTTATAGTTCTTAGGTAGTTTGTCTTCTCTAGGCTATAATACACTTCTATGGTTGATTTAGTAAAACTTTTTATCAAAGCGGGGCAAGGAGGAGATGGACGGATCTCTTTTCATAGCAATCGCTATCAAATCAAAGGCGGACCTGATGGTGGCGATGGAGGCGATGGTGGAAACATCGTTGCGGTAGCCACTCAGCATCAAAACACCCTGCGTGATTTCTCCGGTGTATCAAGGCTTGAAGCGCAAGATGGACACATTGGTGGTGCAGACAAAATGCACGGAAAAACAGCTGAGGACACTGTCGTTGAGCTCCCAATTGGAACTCGAGTATGGAAGATCACTAGTTCGTACCTTCCGCGTGAATTAAAGCGCATGTACAAAAATGATCGAGATCTTGGAAGGGTAGAGCGGGAGATAGAGCGCAGACCTGGTGGTCCTATCCAGGAGGCAGAAGGTGTTTTTACCCTTTCTTCTTCTGAAACAGAACCTTCCGAGATGCCAGTTTCAGCCCCAGCTGAAAAAGGAGTTGTAAGCTATGCAGGCTATGAGTACGCAGTTGAGCTTGTAGGGGATTTACTTACACCCGGACAAGAACTTGTCATCGCCAAAGGTGGACGTGGTGGAAAAGGAAATGAATACTATAAAAGTAGTCGAAATACGACACCCATGGAAGCACAGACAGGAGAAGGTGGTGAATCTGGTGACTATTTCTTTGAGCTCCAACTACTTGCAGATGTGGGACTCGTGGGTTTTCCAAACGCAGGCAAGAGCACACTACTTTCTATACTGACAAAAGCGACGCCAAAAATAGGAAATTATCCCTTTACAACAATCGAACCCAACTTGGGTGTTTTGACAATTGAAGCGAAAAATGCAAAAGAGAGACGATCTATTGTCATTGCTGATATCCCGGGACTCATTGAAGGTGCAAGTGATGGTAAGGGACTAGGAACTCAATTCTTACGGCATATTAGCCGTTGTAGAGGCTTGATATTTTTGCTCTCCATCGATGACAATCTTCTTTTTGATGAGGCAGTAAGTACCAAGCAATTGGTAAAAGCCTACGAAGACAGCTATGAAACGCTGACAAAAGAACTTCAGGCGTATGAAAAAAAGACAAGTTCTATTGACTTGAAGTTTGCCAAAAAGAAAAAGGTTTTGGTGTTGTCAAAAGCTGATCTTTTAGAGAAGACACGAAAGTCAGATATTAGTGCAACACTTTCTAAAAAAATCGAAAATGCTTTTTGGATTTCTGCTGTCAGTGGTGAAGGGTTGGAAGAGCTGAAAAAGAAGATTCTTCTCATGATAAAATAAAACATTGAGGGCCCGTAGTACACCGGTAGTATACTTCCATGGCATGGAATAGAAAGGGGTTCGATTCCCCTCGGGTCCACACGCATGCGTACACTTTTGTACGAATTTTTATAGCGATAGAAACAACTCCAAGAAGTATGGGAAAAAGACAATAAGGCCAACGAATGCGCAACTTACAGCGGTGATCAGCACTGCACCGGCCGCCATCTCCTTTGCCATCCCTAAACTTTTGTTTTCATACGGAATTTTACAGTCGTCTCGAATCAGATTAATGATTGTTTCAATAGCGGTATTAAAGGCTTCTGCGCAAAGAACTAGTCCAAAACAAAAGAAAACGATAATCCACTCAAGTGGGGAAATCTGAAATAGAATTCCTAGGAGAAGAACGCCGATAGATATACCAAGGTGCACTCGCATATTCCGCTCTCGTCCAGAGAGAGCAATTCCATTCATTGCATAGAGGAAACTTTTAAGAATTTTCATCATCTCTTGATGATACAATACTTTTATCACGGAGTCGTGAGGAGAGGGCTGTTCGTACAGTGGTAGTACATATCATTCGCATTGATAGAACGGGGGTTCGATTCCCCCACAGTCCACATGCAAAGAAAAGAGTTATCGTCCTAGGACAGAGTTTACCGCATCGATAATAAACTGGACGATAAACTTAATAATTTGTGCTCCGTAGATAATGGTCTTTTCAAGCACGCCCCGTCCTGCTTGCATCCCAATACGTCGCAGTTCATTTTTACTGGTATCTGGTTGGTAAGGAGAGATATACGCCATAGGTATAGTATACCTTATTTTCTTTCACAGATTCTCCTGAAACTGATATTTAAAGATATCTTTTTTTGTATTTTGATATCATTTGTGTGATATTCTAAAAACTAGCGCAGATGATCTGTTTTGATCTTTTATTTTGTATTTCGATTCATTATGATCTGATTGAGCAGGACATGGATTTTTACCAAAAACGGAGTTGGCAGAGAAGAGAAACAGTCGTATAGTTAAAACTATGATCAGACTTCCACTTTTCCAAAAAAATAAACAATCAGGCTTTACAATCATTGAGCTTTTGATCGTTATCGCCATTATCGGAATACTTGTAACCCTTGGTTTAGGAAATTTTAACGGTTCACGTATGAAGGCAAGGGATGCGAAGAGAAAGAGCGATTTACGGTCGATTAAACTGGCACTGCAGCTGTATATGGATGACTACAGACAGTTTCCCGCAAGCTCAGCATCGGGTGGGCAAATCGTAGGGTGTGGAACAGCCGCCGGTCCTGCAACTGCGTGTTCCTGGGGAGGTTCATTTAACAGAGGAACAACAACATACATGGGTTTTTTGCCTAGAGACCCAGTTGCTACACAAGCGTATACCTACGCAACTTCGGCAACTGTTGATTACCTACTCACAGCTACCCTTGAAAACACGAGTGACCCTGACAGTGCTGCGTCCCAGACTCGCTGTGGAGTAACGCCAGTCGCAGGCAGATATGTTGTGTGTAATCAATAGATTTCCACTACGGCAAAAAAGTGTATAACGCCCAATGCTGTCGGTGTCTTTTTCATCATTCTCAAAGACGACAAACGAAAGATTGTGTAGGAGGATACGCTCGCTGTGAGAGAACTGAAGTTCTATTCTCTTGGGATATCAGGGATAGCAGAGGATGAGGCAATTCCTTGATCGTCGCTTAATGGAAGTTCTGTTTGAGTAGCTGGAGTAGCGCTTGGTGTTGCAAGGCGGGTTGCTTCGTTGGATACAACAGGAGCAGGTGTTGGTGTCGGCTGCGTTTGGGTTGCTGAAGCTGTTGCAGCTGCCTGTTTTTGTCTATCGGCCGCTTGTGCTTTCAATGCATCTACCTCTGGGCGAAGGGCATCTATCTGTTTCTTTACAGCCTCGTAGTCAGGACTTGTTGTTGGAATAAGGGTCAATGTTTTTTCAAGCAATGCGAGCTGGGTTATTTTATTCCCTTGTTCACGAGCAATATCAGAGAGATTGAAGTATGCATTTGCATAGTCAGGTTTTAACTCGATTGCTTGCTGGAGCAAACGAACAGTTTGGTCAAGATTTTTTGTCTTTCGAAATACAGATGCTAACTCTAATCGAAGTTTTGGATCTGACGGGTTGTTGTTGATTGCTTGCACGTAGGCTGCGACAGACCATTGATCTGCTTTTTGGACGACACCAATGAGGTTTTGATACACAGACGCGAGTGTTTCCCAGTTGGTGCTGTTGCGTTGATTTAATGCAGTGGCAATTTTAGCTTCACTAATTGATTGCTTGATCAAGTTGATTGCAGTTTCTTTGTCTTTATCAGTGAGATCTTTGTTTTGTGTTAGCGATTGTGCGATAGCAAAATTAAGAGAAGAAAATGCACGGTGATACTCTTCTGTAAAAGGGGAGAGACGGATCGCTTTGAGGTACGCATCGTAGCTTTCTTTTGCTTTATTTTCTTTGAGTGATTTTTGGGCTGTGAATGCGGCGTTGCTTGCAAGAACCACTCTTGAGTAGGAAAGAATCATTGCTCCGGCAAGAAGAACAAGTGCAAGAGAGATAACACTCACAATACTGTGAGAGAGAATCTTTTTCTCTTTGTGTGTCGAGCCACTTTGATCAAGAAGGGTCAGCGTTGATGGCTCCGAATAGGAAGAGGATTCAATAGTCCATGTGATAAGAAGAATAAAAAATACCGCAAGAAGCAGAATGCTTGGTGGGAAGATGCACAACAGCACAAAAGCAGCAACAGTGGGAACAGCAAGTGGGATATCAACTCTTCGCATGGTACGAACTTTATTGATGAGTAGAACTCCAAGGAGGACAAAGGCGATGAGCCCAACGATTCCATGTGTGACGAGAAGATCAAAAGGAAGGTTGTGTGCAACACCAAAGCGGATAAACCAGTATGGTGACTGATTCGCACTTACACTGCGAAACACATTGTAGGCTTCGACGTAGGAATCAGGGCCAACACCAAGAATCGCGGTTTTTGGATTTTTTAAGATGTCTAAACCGATAGCCCAGCTCTCTTGAAAGCTCAACATTACTGGTGCCTGAGGTTTTCCAGGAAGAACAGACAAGACATTGAGTAAGATTCCAACAATCAGGACGCTGCTTGAGATTGCAAACAAGATCTTTTGGAGAAAGCTCTTATGCATGAAGAACATACTGATGCACAGAACGAGAATGATCACAAGAAATGTAAGATTAATAATTGATCCACCATTTGGAAAGACACCAGACAGATCATTGCTCGTTAGGTTATGTGATGAGCTGAGTAGAGTTGCGAATCCAACTCCAAGTTTCTCCATGACAGCATGAAGAGACAGGAGAACACCAGCTCCAGTGAGTGCCCAAATGATTTTATTTTTTATTGTCGTTGTAATGAGCGTTGTCGTTATGAGGAAAAGAAAACCAAACAAGAGATAGGTCAATCCATTGCCATGTAAAGAGGCGAGTTTGTTGGGAGAGGCAATTGCTATCGAAAGAATTGTCGCGACCGTCAATAGTCCCATAACCAAAGAGAAAGGGCTCAGGGAAATGGTGATTTTTTTCTGCAGGAAAGAGAATACGGCAAACAGAATAAAAAGGATGCCGACACTGATAACTAGCAAAAAGCGTTTTCCTCCATCAAAGAGATTGGATATACCAGGGATGAAAAAAAGAGGAAGCAAGAATGCTGTAGCTGTAAAGACAATGCTACTCAAGAGAGAAACGACAGATGATGAAGGGGTGTTTGTGTGTTCAGACATTGAATACTGAGAATAGCACATCTTTCGATAGGAATGGAAGTGCAATTTACCTCAAGAATACTAATGTATTTGTCTTGTTTTTATTTACGGACTAAATCGTACACCGGCTCCATCAAGCAGAAGCTTTTGAACTTGAGATGCTGATAACTGATAATTAAATACTCTTACGTCATCAATCTTGCCCTCCATATTTCCTGTACCCTCAATACGACCAAGATCAAGATCCGTTGCGTTCAGAGAAGTGGCCGTTGTGACTGTGACGTGTTGCCAAATACCGGCAGAAATAGTTGAAGAGACTATTCCATTGACGTAAATCGTTGGACTTGTAAATCCGGTTGCAGAAACAGTTCCTCCACTTGAAGAGATGTACGCTGTGCCATTTAGATCAACAAAGTATTCTGTTGTGGTATCAGGGTTTATCCAGAAAGAAACGGCATTCACAACAGTGGGGCCCGTACCTATGTCTACATAGTCATCGGTCCCATCAAGATCAATGGATGAATTAAATTTCCCCACGGATCCGTTGTACCAGGCCGTTGCAGTATTCACTGTTCCGCAAGATCCAGCCGACGTATTTGAACCAGTTGCTCCAATTGTTACAGTTCCATTCATACCGATTGGAGTACCGTTTCCATTTTGTGCACTATTGTATGCTGTTGTCCCACTACAGTCATCAAGCTTATAGTGAGCTACCGGACCACCTCGGTTAAAATCATAAGCAACTTGAGCAGGGGTGTGAGCATAGTTGTAGAGCTTCACGTCATCAATACGACCTGTAAGTGGTTGGACACTGCCAATTGTAATACCAAGACCGCCTGTTTCAGATACGGGAGTGATACTTGTATTGGTATCTCTTTGCACCCCATCTATGTACCAAACAAGGGTGTTCGCAGTATTATTATGAACCAAGACGATATGAGTCCATGTGTTGAGACTCATAGTGTAACCCGATTCATGATTACTTCCATCGATAAAGGATTGGACCATTCCGCTTGCTGATACCCAGATCCATGTGCGACCATTTGTCCCATTTTGTCTAAATAGCTGAGGTGTACTAGCAAATGACTCCACATTTGCCCAGAGACTGAGAGTAAAGTCTGAGTTCGCAGGGTTAAGTATGCTGGTTGCGCTGATATCAACATAGTCTCCGGTTCCATCAAATCTCAGAGTGCTTCCGTATTTTCCTGGTGCCCAAGTGGGGTTGCCGTTAATAGTACCGTTATATCCATTGCCTGATTTGTCATAGACTGTACTAGAACCGGTGTTTTCGTCCAAATTCCAGTAGCCGATGGGAGGATTGCCGGCGGTGTCTAACAATTGGTTTGCCTCGACGGAGCCTGTTGAAAAATTGACTGAAGCATTGGCATTGTAAACAATTTTTACTTGATCTGCGGTAAGTGCTGCACCATACACTTGTACAGCATCTATTCGACCAATAAAGCCATGATTTGTCGCAACAACATCAGTGGCATCGTGATCACCTACGGTGAAGTCAGAAGTAACATCCTCTATTCCGAGGAAACTAGCATTGGCAATACTTGTGCCCACCTCTTTACCATCGATATAAATTTTTGAGCTATTCGCTTCTCCTGTTGTTGTTCCATTAAAGGTCGCGACAACGTGGTACCAAGTATTCGCTACGATTGAATCATCCGCGCTGAAGGCTCGAAGTGTTTGGTCGGTAGACTCATCTCCGACGACAAAACGAACATTACCTGTCGAGTCAGTATCATCATTCTCCAAGTACAACCTGAACGCTCTTTGAGTACTAGTGTCATCCCATTTGCAAATAATACAATCTTCTTCACTTGTGGTTGTTGGAATAGAAGTGGGGTATATCCACGCAGATAAAGTGAATTGTTCCGTTCCATTAAAATCAACGTTGTTGTCGCTTGCATTTGCAATCACGACACTATCGTCTGTTCCATCAAAGACAAGAGCTTTATTAAATTTTCCTGAAGTGGTCCAGCCAGAAGTTGAAGTCGATGGGGCAGTGGCCATGTTTGTAATCGTTCCATTTGTTCCACCACTGATTTGGTTATTTGCTGTGGTTCCGTTGCCTTCATCAAAGTTCCAGTTGAGTATTTGTGAACCCACAGGTGATCCTCCCAGAGGATGACTACCATTCATGTCTTCAATCACTTTTCCTGACGAGCGAGCGTAGTTGTATATCTTTACATCGTCAATTTGTCCGACCCAGTCATTGGATGTTCCATCTGCATCAATACCAATATAGAGCGGATCTGAATTTGTCAGGGTATTTGTTGCTGTCAGGGAAGAATCTGTTGTGATCAATACACCATCAATATAAAGCTGAAGGCTTGAAGCTCCATTTTTTACACATGAGACATGATGCCACTGATTATCATCATAGGTTGCAAGTGTCGAAGTCGCAGAGTCAGTTGGCGTCCATGTACTGTCATAGTCTAGTGCACATGTGATGTCTCCATCTGATTCCATAATGATTTTGTATCCGGCCTCATTGAATTTAGAGAGAATAATTTGTTGGGCTGACGCAGTATCATGTTTGATAAATGCGGAAAATGTCATATCTGCATCATCAGCAAAGTCAAAATCAGCATCATCTGCTCTGGTGAGATGTTGATTTGATCCAGCAAAACTCACTGCAGCTCCATATTTCCCTCGAGTCCATGTTGGGGTATTTGTGAGTGTAGCGGAATTATCATTTCCTGAGCTATCTGAAGCTGTGACTCCTGTGTTTTCATCGAGTTTCCAGTGACCCACTGGTCCTGGTGTCCAGTTGTATAAAGCGCTTATTTCTGCAGGAGAGAGGGCTCGATTATAGGCTCTGACATCATCGAGTCTTCCTGCCATGTTTGCGGTTAATCCAGTTCCTCTCGCACCCAAATACAAGTTTCCGGTCGTACTCACATCTCCAGTAAAAGAACCAGTAGTTGCTCCTTGAACGCCATTCACATAGACAGAGAGTATTCCGCCTTTCCGGACACCAACAACATGGTACCAAGTAGAATTGGAAAGCACCTCTGTGTGGGCAATCTCAGTCGTAGTTGAGCCATCTGCTACCCAAAACGTGGGGACAAGTGACGAGGCTGACTGTATACGCATACCATAACCTGCACCACTCCCAGTGAAATTTTTCCCAAGCAGGGTGCTCCCATTGGCAATTGCGCTGAAGTTTACCCAAGTAGCAACTGTAAAATCATTTGTGCCAAAATCTAACACTCCAGATGATGGATCAGTGATTGTGACATTATCGTTTGTCCCATCAAAAATTGTGCTGTTGCCAAATTTACCGTTGGACGTGGTGGCGTTATCTTGCCAGGAACCATCATTATTGTTCCCAGATCGATCACAGTTATCGTTTGCTCCTCCACTACACGTGTTTGCAGTCGCTTCATCCAGTGGCCAATATCCAGCAAGACCTTCATTTAAGAAAGCGGTGTCCTGTGCACCCAACACAGCTGTGGAACCACGAGTACCAGCCCCGGCGATTGCATCCGTTTTTACTTCAGACGCACTTCTAGCGTAGGGATAGATTTTGAATTCATCAATAAAGCCATCAAATCCATTTGAAGATCCATCACCATCAATGCCGAGATAAAAGGTATTTGTATTCACAAGAGTTCCCACCCCTGATATAGAGGAGTTTGTTGTGATAAGAACTCCATCGATATAGAGCGACAAACTTGATGTTCCATTTTTGACACACTCGATGTGGTGCCATTGATTGTCATCGTAGGTTGCCAGGGTACTGACCGCTTCGGCATCAGGGGAGTAGGTCGTGTCATCATCAATTCCACAACTGATATCTCCATCGTTCTCCATACGGATTTTGTAGCCTCCTGCTGTGCCATTGTGTTTGGCGACGATGACATCTGGATTTGTAGAGATTGGTTCATGTTTTATCCATGCACTTATCGTGAAACTTTCTGATGCAGTAAAGTTAAAGCTATCATCATTACTTCTTGAGACGTAGTCTCCGGTTCCATCAAAAAACAAGCATTTACCCATAATACAGAGATCTTCAGTTTGCCAGAGCGCATTGGTTCGCGTTCCTTCATTTTTATTTCCGGTCGTATCGTTCACCACTGTTCCTTGACCTTCATCCATTTTCCAGAAAGCTGAAGGTTGGAACTGTGTGGGAATCAGAAACGTTTGATCTTCAAGATCAAGTGTTGTGTCGCTTCGAATATAGAGTGTTGAAGTCGTGATTCTATTTTCGACGGGACTTGTAGTGTACGTACCTGATGCTGCATTTAAGGAAGCTCGAATGTAGTAGAGCTCAGTTTTGCTATTCATGGCATATGGTCTCCAGTTAGTTGGAGCTGCTGTCCAGTACACGGTGCCACTTTGCGTTAAGTTACTTGTCGTATCGGTAAACCCGACAATTGATTCAAGACTTGTCCAACTATTTCCATTCCAGTACTCCCATTCAAGGTTTAAGGAACTTCCAGCCCCATTGGTAGCGAGATCAACGTTGTATCCATTGACTTTGGCATCAGCGCCTAAGTAGAGATATTCACCACGACCACTTGCATCAACTGGAGCAAAAGAAAGCGTCAGATTATTTCCTGTGTTATAAAAATAGTCTCCGGTTGCTCCTCCAGCTCCAACTTTTGTGAGCCCAACTTGATCACCACTGCCGTTAAAGTCATAGATTTTGAACTCATCAATCAAACAGTTACAGTGCGTACCTCCAGTATCCGCACTGTTGCCTAAACGGAAGGTCGTTCCTGGGGAGACTAATGATCCTGTAAAGCCACTCGCTTCCGATGAGGTTGGCAAACTCCCATTGATATAGATCTTCATCTCATCTGCGGTAGTAGCAGCATTGTCATCCCATTCTAGTCGAATGTGCACGGTGTCCAAAAACCCCCAACTGTAGTTGGCGCTGGATATAGATTCTGTATAGGTGGAAGCGCCCTCATCAATCAGAAACTCTAAAGCATTTCCTGATGTTTTACGAAAACGAAATTCATCTGTTCCGTCGGTGATGCGAAAATAGGTACGTTCAGTGCTGTCTGCACTACTACTGAAAGCAGCGATGGAAAATTCCAGAGCACCTTTTGTGTAGTCAATATTGTTAGTTGAGGTAAAAGTC
>CAZBKJ010000007.1:21674-23435 GCA_964492495.1 uncultured Pseudomonadales bacterium | reverse complement strand
TGCGGCACCATCACATACAGTGATAAATCCAAGAACATAGTCATTTCCACCTTGGGTGAGCGTACATCCGCTATTTGTTAAGTTTGAGCCGACATCAACGGTCGTACTTGCAAATTCGGAATAGAAACTGAGGTCTTGAGTGAAATAACCTTGTGTTACTGGTTTGACTGATGCGGTGAAGTCTACACTTTCTTTTTGGGAAACACCTTCTTTCGTGATGTATTCAGGTTTTTGTGTTGACTGGTATCCACCAACCTTAAAGTTGGTATTACTTCGCTTGAATTGAGCGACAACGCTCCCAGTTACATGCGCAATAACACTGAGTTCACCAGAGGAGGGGACACCGGTGAATGTCGTGGCGGTTGTTCCTGTGTAGCTAAACTTATCTCCATCAATGTATGCAACTCCGGTAGAGGCAAAACCAGTGGTAGAAGTAACAGTAACTGTTGTTGCATTATCGGAAATAGCACCATTGGCTGTTGTTGAGACATTTGACGCTCCGGCATCAATATCGTACTGTGCATTTTGGGCTGACGATTGAAGTGTGTGGGCTAGCTCAAACTCATTGAAGTGATCGGCTTTACGTTCATTGACTGAGTCCCAAGTAGCACCTCCGACAATTGTTCCATTTGCTCCCGTTGTGCTGACATCGTGAACTGCAGTTCCCGTACCTTCATCTAGTTTCCAGTATCCAATTAGGTTTGCAGATGCAGGATCAACTTGTCGGAACATATTTTCACGAATTTCAGCTGCTGTTCGTACATCATCCCAGACACGTACCTCAGCTATTCGACCAGAAAAACTGTTGTAGTTTCCTCCTCCAGGCTCACCAATGCCAAAACCGAGTCCAGCACTGCTTGCCAAACTGCCTAAGTTTCCAATTGTCCCCGTGCGTGTCATCGTCTCTGCAACTCCGTTTATATAGATAATGCTATTGCTGGCGTTGTCTTGATCAAACACGGCTGCAACGTGGTACCAAGTTTGGTCACTAAGAACGGTACTTCCTTCAAGATCATACGTGTCTGTTCCATCTGTCATCTGTAAACGCATTCGTCCGCTTGAAAGTCGAATCTGGAACTCCCAGCCGGAGGCACCACAACAGAGCCGTTTTCCGACAATTGGATTATCACCGGCAATAGGGTTTCCATTTCTCATCATCCACGCTTCTACAGAGTAGTCGGCTGTGTCACCAAAATCATAGGCAGAGTTGTCAGGTACGTTGACGTAGTCAGTATCGGCATCAAAATTGACTGCGGTTGCAGTCACGGGCATTTCATATGAGCTTTCGCCAACGGTGTACGAGAGTATGTCAGCATTGATCATTTCGTTATTTATAGCCTCGCGTTCTGCCTCTGTATCGACATCTGTTTCACTTTTTAGAAGGAAATACCATTTGGCTTCATGACGTCTCGTAGCAGCGTAGTTTTGTGATTGGCCTGTGATCAAATCCTGGTTACCAGACTCTGCCTCATCCCAATTCCACTCATGGGTCCCACTGGGATTGAGATCGCTGTACCACCCATCTCGATGTATGCCGACAAAAGCATCTTGGTACGTAGAGGTTCCCGTCCCAGGCATGTGAAAGTAACTATTCGTGTTGGTAAACTCTCCATCTGCTGAAATTTGTGCTTCTGTTGCACCATCACCATAGTTGTTATTGGCTGTATCGTCATATGCACCATCGGTGACGTCTGAATAGACACCAAGCCAGTCATATCCATTGTGTCCAGAATCAGAGTCAAGGGTGACGCCAACCCCAGT
>CAZBKJ010000007.1:0-21664 GCA_964492495.1 uncultured Pseudomonadales bacterium | reverse complement strand
GATTCATGACACTTACACCATCTCTGGTGAAGGCATAGTTTTCGACAACTTCAGGAAAGTAGAGGGGGGTATCGTCATCAAGATAGTCGGTGCTGGCTTCGTTATTGAGTCTACCCATAACTCGAACCTTCACAACTGTATCGGTCACCTCAAGCAAGGTTGTGACGCGGTTGCTATCATCACGTAAACAATACGTATTTGTTTCCAAAATACATGGCCCTTTGAACTCATGTGTGGGGTCTGGGTTACTCGCATCTTCCACCAAATCGTAAAAAAGAATGTAATCAGTGGTGTCACCTTTTTGGATGACTGCGCGGTAGTGACCTGGGGAGGTAATCGTTATTGTGGTGCTATCTTCAGACGCAACTAAGGGAGCTGCTTTTGTTTCGGCACCATTTCGAAGCGAAAAGTACACAACAGGAATCAAAAGCAACAACAAGGGTAGGAAAAGGGCAAGCAGAATGAGTTTGCGCATTCTTTTTTCCTTTGTTAATTGGTGTTTTTTTGTGACTTTGATGTTCATACTCTAGTTAATAATCCACCAGTTAATAGTGACAGGGATGTCAATTGCTGTATCAACAGCAATGATGAAGTATCCAGAATCGATTTCTTCCTCATCAAACACATTCTTTTCTTGTACGTAGACAACTTGATTTTTTGTACTTCCTACTGGAGTGATGTAGATCAATGAATCACTTCCAACTTGATGTGTGTCAACTCGAAGTTCTGCTTGTCCCGCTGGTAGTACTGCTTTGCCTGTACTCTTTGTGAGAGAGAGCGCTGCGGAAGTTGATGCTGTCTCTGGTTCTTTGATTGTTAGTTTTGAGAACGTTGCTGATCCACTGGCGTTAATGGATGCAACTTCTTGTTCGCCGCTATTTGTTACAGAAAGCTTACTCTGGGCACTTTCTGAAGCGAGGTTGATTCCCAACACATCTCCAATTGGATCAATTGTATTCGTTGTGAGTTTGCCTTGCACACTGACATCTTTGGTAAAGAGCGTATTCGTTGTGACTGTTAAACCGCCTTGAGCTGATAGTGTCATACTTCCCGCCAAAAGATCAAGTACTCCAACTCCAGACGGTTGAATATAGAGGGTGTTCTCGGTTGCAGATGTAAGCGACAAGGAGTTTTGATCAAGAAGCATGTTTCCACCGATCAAAAGTGCTGAGTTGATATTTGCATTCGTGATGGAAGCTGTTCCTTGGACATTTAAGTATTCGTTTGCAAAGATTGCATCTGCAGTGAGGAGCGCGGATGAACTTGCGGATGGACTCCAGTTGCCAGCTTCTTGAAGCATTGAGTCAATAAGTTCTCTCATCTGTGGAGTAAGACTGGCGATAATTTCTTCTCTCTCTTGTGCCGATGCGGTGGAGGTTCGTGAAAGTAGTTCTGAAATGTTCTCTTCTGATGAGCCCAGTCTTGTTTCGATTGCATCAATATTTGAAGCGGAGATTGATCCACTAAACGTGGCATCTTTCCCAGAAAGAGCGCCTGAGATCGAGGCATCACGGGCATAGAGGTTTTCAATTGCCACGTTTGCTGACTGTGTGGCAGTCAAACCTTGAGAGAGTAGAGTGTCCTTGACAAGGTTCTCAAGTGTTTTTCCACCAACTAGTAGGGAATTGGTCTCTAGAGACTCAGTCGTAATTGTTCCAGCGATCAAATGGGTGAAGGCTGTTCTTGTTTCTTCAATGAGAGCAACCAATGAACTGGCAAGTGACCTGGAGGTCGCACTTTCTGGATTCTCTAAGGCACGCGCGAGTGTTTCATCGAGTATATTTCCTTGTGTATCAAGGGCAATGTAGTTTTGGGTGGTAAAGTTCTCAAAGAATACGGAGATCTTCTTGTGTTTTACTCCACCAATCGTCTGGGTCTCAGTGCTCCAATCAATACTCTCTGCTGCTCGGGCAACGACATAGCTTGTCGGTGCTTGTTTGTCGTCTTTTTGTGCATGTCCTAGTATGTCAGTTGAAATAAGGTAGTCACCCATATCAACATTTTCACCTTTGTCTGCTACCCAGACTTCACCGTTACCAACAGCCATAACTAGATGTGGATTATGACTATCTTTCGCATCATCAGGGTTTAGGATACTTAGATAGACACCCATAACGTACTTATCGTTTTTCTTGGCTGTTTTTTCGATTCCATAGAGTATTTCTGAGTTTGGGTTGTCATGGAGGCGCTTGTTGTTTCCCGTTAAGGAGACGAGGTTTCCTCTTTCAATCACCCCATCAAGCCAGGCGTAGTGAGAACCAGTGAAGGCGTTAAACGACACAGTTGTTCCGGAGACAGAAATCGTTCCTTCTTCTGATCCATCCTGTTGCAGAGATACGATCGTTCCATCACTCGAAGTTCTATTAAAGCTTCCGACCGTACCAGCGCTTCTGGTAAAGAGAGAGCCTCCAGTTGCATCAACAACGAGTTGGCCAGAATTATAGGTTTTGAGAGTCAAGTTGTTTGATTCAAACGATTCACCAGATTCAATCTGTAAAGGAGCATAGGATTTTATGTAACTTGCAGTTTGGTTCGTGAACTGTACGTCGTATGCCACTGAAACATCTCCGGCTGCAGTAAATGCGTGGGGAAGGGCTGATGTGATTTGAGCCTCGACAACTGAGAAAAAATCAGATCCGTAATCTTGAACATTAAAGATATCTCCCAGCACCGTGGCGTTACTTCCAACATTGATCGTAAACAGATCTGCTGTGGTTGAGGCTGCACTTCCAGGATTCCACTCAAAGAGGCCAAGATGTCCACCTGATGTGAGTGCAGTTGACGTTGAAGACAGATAGAGTCCTTCACCCGTTGAAAGTGAGTTGAGCGTGAGTGCTACTCCATTGCCTGTCGCAGTTGCAGATTGGATCAATAGTCCGGATGTACCTGCTGTTACTAACTCTAGTCGATCGTCAGTGGCTTCGTCATACCCAAAAGTCCAGTCTTGATCAAGTCCAAACGCGATTCCATTGTTATCACCGAGGAAGAGTTGTTCCCACTCTGCTGTTGCAGATCCAAGTGAATTTCCTTCTGCTGTACCGGGAGTTAAGTTGGTTCCATTGAGAAGTAATTCAAGGGAACTTCCAGCAGTAAATCCAATCGTGTTTGGGGTGGATTCCCCAAGGTCAAATGAGTTACCAGCAACTCCCGTAATGTCGCCACCTGAAACGGTGAGATTACTCGCAATCGAAAGACTTCCGGTATTGGTGAGATTAAATAAATCTGTCCCTCCTGAATTTTCAAATATAACAAGGTCACTTGTTTGTGTTCCATTCCCTTGGACAAGAAGTTGTGTTTGATCAGCATCTCCATCAATGGAAAATTTGGCACCAGAGAGTGGGGAAGCTCCACCAATGACGACCTCATCAGTCGTATCAGTTAAATATGATGTTGTTCCTGAGTCAGTCCAAGGTGAAGAGGCACCTGATGCGAGGTTTACCCAACCTGTGTTATCACCATCATCCGTTTTTACGTAGAGAGTTCCATTGGTCGTATCCATTGCTAACGCACCAGTGTTGGCTGTCAGCGATGCCTCTGGGCTCCCAGCAGTGTTATAGATACCCCATGTATCGGTTCCATCATTAAACGACATCCATTGGCCTGCAGATGTTCTTGTAAAGGAAGCTGACGTATTTCCTGCGGTAGAGAGTGTGAGCGCACCTGTGGCTGCAACATCGAAGTTGGTGAAGTCGATGACACCAGTTGTTCCTAAAATCGTGTTGGCTCCAATATTTAATGCATTGGTGATCTCAGCATCAGAAGCATCGATCGCATCGACAAGTGAGCCATCTGTGGTCGCTCTGATCAAGAGACCATCAGTGAGATCAATATCGGTGGCTTGTAGATTTTCAATTAAGATTCCTGTTGAAACAGGGGAGGTACCAGCGTCTTCAGCAATGACTGCTAATCCATAGGCTGCCGCCGGAGTTGTGTCGTTTTGTGTCAAACCAATATAGTTTCCATACACGGTGTCTGATGCTGTCGCGTCGTCTTGAATGGTGACTTCTGTACGATTGGCATAGAGCGTATCGGCAGCATCATCATCAATTGATCGGAAAACGTTTATAAATCCGCTTGTTCCGCTAGTTGAGCTATCAACCTCAAGACGGAAGGCACCAGTTATATTTGTACTATCAATGGTTGCTGCATCAATAGTAAATTGTCCAGCTGCAGGCATGATTGCTGTGATGTCATTGCCAGGATTAAAGAATGTACTATCAGTAGAATTGATACTGATGTCATCTGTAGAAGAAAGTGTAATATCACCCGTTCCTGAAGTCAGCGCTAGGGCAGAAGTAGTCGTATTATTACCAATTGTAGTTGTGCGAGCAGCTGCACCAGTTCCGATATTGATCGCTTGAGCAACTGCATCGTTCCCAATACTGATAGCTCCACCTGATGAGTTGATCTGAAGAGCCCCTGTGGCATCAATGTCGAGCGTTGTTGAGGAAATTGTTCCAGCATCTCCACCATCACCGAGATCAAACTGGCCATTGGCATCAAAGGCTGCGTTTGCTGTCAAGGTTCCTGTTGCTGTTAAAGTTGAGTCAAAGGTAGTTGCAGTAGTGACATTTCCGCCATTAATTGCTAAATCACCCGAGAGAGTTGTAGTAGCTGCTGTGAGTGTAAGGGCATTGTCAGCAAAGGTAATCGAAGGATCGGTTCCAGAGTTGGTAACATCATAGGTCCACGTAAATGGTTCACTTGCTCCGGCAGATGCTCCCCAAGTAACACCCTCAAGTTCAGTTGGATCAAAGTCAATCGTAGGGCTTGGACCTGTAGCATTTTGGACATCGATGTAGTTACCGGCAACAATGTCTGTCAAATCACCGCTTGCTCCACCAGCTCCAGAGACAGATTCCCACTGTAACAAACCATTTCCATCAGTGGTTAAGACGTAGTTGTCCGCGCCACCATCATCTGGAGGGAGGGTATAGGTGATGTTTGCTGCTTGAGAACCGCTCAGGTTAAACGTATTGGTGTAATCAGTTCCACCAATTTCATTGTATAAAACCAATTGTCCATCTTGTCCGTTACTCCCAAGCTGGAGTGCACCGGCACCATTGAGACTCAAAAGTTGAGTACCTGAGTTGTTCCTGATGAGGAAATCAGTTGCAGATGTGTCTGTTCCTAGATCAAAGATTGTGGAGCCTGTAACTAATGTATTATCGATAATAAGATCACCGGTAGCGGATGTGAGCAATGTATTCGTTCCATTGTGAGTAACAGTGAAGTCATCTCCAGTTCCAACTGTCAAATTGATACTGTCATTGAGTTGGAGGTTTCCACCGGATACTAAGAATTCGCCAGCAGAGTTTGTGACCCCTGCAGAGAAGTCTACAGCGCCATCAAAGTCAGCGGTGCCATCAAAGTTTGCGGTTTGAGAGGTCGTTAACACTCCGCCATCTGCAATCACGAACGCGTTATCGACATCAAATCCTCCATTCGCATTCACATTTCCGGTGAAGGTTGAGATTCCAGTTACATCAACATTGCCACTAAAGGTAGCAAGACCAGCACCAGTCACCGTAAATAGTGGAGTTCCTGTGTTATTTCGAATCATGAAATCAGTTGCTGAAGTGTCTGTCCCAAGATCAAAGATCGTCGATCCAGTTACCAGCGTGTTATCGATGATGAGATCTCCAGTAGTGCTGGTAATGAGACTATTGGTGCCGTTATGAGACAGGCTGAGATCATCTCCAGTACCCAGAGAGAGCACAATAGAATCATTCAATTGGGCATTACCACCTGAAACTAAGAGTTCACCTGCTGAATTTGTGAGACCGGCAGAGAAATCAGCAACACCATCGACATCTACTGCTCCATCAAAGTTAGCCGTCTGGGAGGTGGTCAGCACACCACCATTGGCAACAACAAAGGCGTCATCAACATCAAATCCTCCATCGAGATTCCAGTTTACATTCGCAGTGACTGATCCATCTCCAAAAATAAGTGTTGGATCAGTTGTACCTGAATTGAATGTCCAGGTGAATCCTGTTCCTGAACCAAACGTTGTGGTTCCAATTTCAGTTGTATCTAGGTTTAGAGTAACAGTGTCTGTTGCAGACACATCGGTATCAATTCCGTTTGTACCGCCAGCGATGAGCACAGTATTACCCGATGCGATTACTTCGGTATCAGCATCATCACCATCAAGTGTCCAACCGGTATATGTAGAAGCGCTGATAGCCTGATCGAGAGCATCGATAGATGCTGTGAGACTTTGTCCATCAGTCACATAGTTGTCAGCTGTATAGGTTCTGTTTCCGATCGCTGAATCAATGTCATCAATGACATCTTGAACTGTGGTAGAAGCAGAGTTATCAAATTCATCAAACACTCCCACTAGTGAAGCACCGGAAGTGATATTGTCAGAACCAACATCGTTTAAGCCAATCGCACCGATTGTAAGATCGCCACCCGAATTAATTGTGAGGTTCACAACATCTGAAACTGTTCCTGCAGAAATATCGACCCCGTTAATGGTTTCGTTCGTCGCGGCAGTTAGTGTCCCAGTAGTAACGACATTTCCAGAAGCATCAATTTGGAATGCATCCGATGTTCCAACTGTCAGTAATGCAGATGGCGAGGTATCACCGATCCCAACATTTCCACTTCCAAGTATTGTGAGTGCTGAAGTGTTATCGTTGTTTGCAACTTGAAATACTGTTTCAGTCGCACCTAGATCTGCCATTCCAGTTGTGCCATTGCTCTTTGCTCCTACAATCTTCACTGCTGGAGTTGTGTCTGTTGGATCTGTAGAACCAATCACTCCACGAACAGACAATGCTTGCGCATCGGTGTCACTGATTGCTGTAAGTTCGGCACCGCCAGCCGTCGTTGAGAGTGACGTCATGTGAGCGAAGACATCTGTTTGGGCAAGTGTTGTGAGTCCATGTGCAATGTCATCATCTGAGAGGGCGAACGTAGGAGTGGCAGTGGCATCATAGAGTTCGAGCAGATAATCAGGAGTATCATCTCCTCCAATACCCACAAGGCCTGTTTGGTTGATCAAAAGGTAGTTCACATTATCTGATGAATTTCTAAACTGAAATCCAAGAGTTGATGCCTGAAAGTACCAGTCGTTATCACCGTTCGTATTGTCAAACGCAAGGCGAGGAACTGCTGCGGTTAGCTCGATATTGCCTCCAACTTCAAGTTGCTCACTCGGACTCGCGGTTCCAATACCAACTAGTGCATTACTAAAGAAGAAGGAATCGGTTGTGTTAAATCCAAATTCTCCAGCATCACCGTCAGATGCCTCAAAGTTCAATGTAGGAGAAGCTGAGTTGTCATAACCAAAGTAGAAGTTGCCAGCAGACTCATCAAGGCCAAACATAGAGGCTAGAACAGTGGAGCCACCAACTGCAAGATCATCAGTTGTGGAAGTAAGGTAGGTTACAGTACCACCATCAGTCCATTTGGAAGCTCCAGCTCCAATAGCTGCATCAAGATCATCTAAAACGTCTTGGACAGTTGTACTATCACTGTTTGTAAACTCATCAAACGCTCCGACTAAAGAAGCCCCTGAAGTGATGTTGTCTGATCCAACATCATTTAAGCCAATTGCACCAATTGTGAGGTCTCCACCAGAATTAATTGTTAAATTAACGACGTCAGTTACTGTGCCAGCGTTGATATCGATACCATTCACTGTCTCGTCTGTATTTGCAGTAATTGTTGAGGCTAAGGTCAATGCTCCACCTGTAGTGATTGCTGCATTTGCACCACCAACCGTCAGTGATGCACCTGTCACATCGAGTCCGGATGTCGCATCAACATTTCCTGTGAAGGTGTTTCCCGTTGCGCCTGATTGAGTGTATCCGCCATCTGTTGTGATACCGCTGATACCAGTGAGTGCTCCAGTTGTAGAAATATCCCAGTCAGAAGTGTCTATTGCGCCTGTGTCACCGTTATCACCGAGATCAAACTGGCCGTTGGCATCGAGCGCTCCACTGGCTGTGAGTGTCCCTGTGACTGTGAATGCTCCTGTCGCGGTCGTCGTTCCAGCCGTGAGGCCAATGGTGTCATTTCCAAAAGCTATAGTTGTATCTGTTCCAACTGAAGCATCAAAGGTCCAGACAATTCCAGAACCACTGCCGTAGGTTGTTGTTCCGACCTCGGTTGAGTCCCATGAGATTGCATCTGCCGCAACATCAATTGCTGTTCCTTCACCGATATCGAGTGTTACGTCACCACTTGCTCCACCTCCAGTTAACCCAGATCCTGCAGTTACTGCCGTAATATCACCGCTTGCTCCACCAGCTCCTGTAATTGATTCCCACTGTAACAAACCATTTCCATCTGTAGTGAGAACGTAGTTGTCTGCGCCACCATTATCTGGTGGAAGAGTGTAGGTCGTGTCTTCTGACTGTGACGCAGAGACATTGAATACCACACTTCGATCAGTTGCACCGAGTTCGTTATAAAAGGTGAGTGAACCATCAGTTCCAGCAGTGCCAAGGGCTAAATCGCCCCCTTGGAGAGTCAAATCACCACTCGCTGTGAGCGTAGCTGCTGTGAGGGTTATCGCGTTGTCCGCAAATGTAATAGAAGGATCAGTGCCAGAATTTGTTACATCGTATGTCCACGTAAATGGTTCACTTGCTCCGGCAGATGCTCCCCAAGTTACTCCTTCAAGCTCTGTTGGGTCAAAGTCTACAGTGGGACTCGGACCTCCAGCATTTTGTACATCGATGTAGTTTCCAGCGACGATATCTGTCAAATCACCAGTTCCACCACCAGCTCCGGATACAGACTCCCATTGCAGTACACCAGAACCGTCAGTTGTGAGCACATAGTTATCCGCACCACCATCATCTGGAGGGAGGGTATACGTGATGTTTTGTGACTGAGAACCACTTGGGTTGATGATGTTCGTGTAGTCAGTACCACCAAGTTCGTTGTAGAGAATGAACTGGCCATCTTGTCCGTTACTTCCCAGTTGGAATGCTCCGGCACCATTGAGGCTTAGCAACTGTGTTCCTGAATTGTTTCTTACCAAGAGATCTGTTGCAGAAGTGTCAGTTCCAAGGTCAAAGATAGTAGAACCAGTAGCGAGGGTATTGTCGATTATTAAATCACCTGTGGCAGAAGTAATGAGGGTGTTTGTTCCATTATGAACAACTGTCAGATCATCGCCAGTACCGAGTGTTAGATTAATATTGTCATTGAGTTGGAGATTTCCACCTGAGAGCAAGAATTCTCCTGCGGAGTTTGTTACACCAGCTGAGAAATCAGCAGCTCCATCAACATCAACACTTCCATCAAAGTTAGCGGTTTGTGAGGTGGTGAGCACTCCACCATCGGCGACCACAAAAGCATTATCGACATCAAGTCCACCATTGGCATTCAAGTTTCCTACCAAGGTTGAAATACCCGTCACATCAAGTGTTGTGCCAACTGATAGGGCTTGTCCGATCGCAACATCGCCACCTGAAAAAGAGAATTGATCAGATGTGTTGTACGTCAGAGATCCTGTATCACCATCAGAGGCATACATATCAAGTTGGGCGTTGGCAGTTGCCCCCGTACCGATACGAACCAAGTTCGCTGAGACATCAACTGAGAACGGTGCAACGAGTGTGTTTGAAGCCCCTATGGCAACGTCGTCTGTTGTGGCAGTGAGGTACGTAACCGTCCCGCCATCAGTCCATTTCGATGCTCCCGCACCCATTGCAGAATCCAAGTCATCCAAGACATCTTGAACAGTCGTTCCATTGCTATTGGTGAATTCGTCAAATACTCCAACAAGCGAGGCTCCTGATGTGATGTTATCGCTTCCGACGTCATTGAGACCAATTGAGCCAATCGTAAGATCACCACCAGAATTTATGGTGAGATTGACGACATCACTTACTGTACCTGTGGAAATATCAACTCCGTTAATTGTTTCATCGGTGTTGGCGGTAATTGTGGAGGCTAATGTGAGCGCCCCTGCTGTCGTTATACTTGCATTCGCACCCCCAACGGTCAGTGATGCACCAGTTACATCAAGACCAGCGGTCGTATCAACATTTCCGGTGAAGGTGTTTTGTGATGCTCCAGACTGAGTATAGGCAGCATCGTTAGAAATTCCAGATATCCCAGTCAGTGCTCCGGTCGTAGAAATATCCCAATCAGAAGTATCAACACTTCCTGTTTCACCATTATCGCCAAGAGTGAAGAGTTCATTAGCATCAAATGCGCCATTTGCGGTAAGTATTCCCGTTACTGTTGCAGTGGAATCAAAGGTCGTTGCAGAGGTGATATTCCCGCCAGAGATAGTTAAATCACCAGCAAGTGTTACATTTCCAGTATTACTGATAGAAAATTGATCGGCACCAGTTGAATCTTCAAAAATTGCAAGCGCGCTTGTCTGTGTTCCATTGCCTTGTACTACCAGCTGGATCTCATCTGCATTTCCATCAACTGCAAGTTTTCCAAGTTCGGTTGAACTTCCAACGGTAATGCTATCTGTTGTATCGGTAAGATACGTAAGGGTACCTGAATCAGTCCATTTGGACGCACCAGCACCGATGGCGGAATCAAGATCATCCAAAACATCTTGAACTGTTGTTCCGCTTGAATTAGCGAACTCATCAAACACTCCGACTAAAGAAGCACCAGAAGTGATGTTGTCTGATCCAACATCATTTAAGCCAATAGCGCCAATTGTGAGGTCTCCACCAGAATTAATTGTTAAATTCACCACATCACTGACAGTTCCGGTATTAATATCAACCCCGTTGATGGTCTCGTCAGTGTTGGCTGTAATTGTAGAGGCCAAGGTCAATGCTCCACCTGTGGTAATCGTGGCATTTGCACCACCGACTGTGAGTGATGCCCCTGTCACATCCAGTCCACTTGAAGCATCAACATTTCCGGTCAGAGTGACTTGACCACTGCCTGCTTGTGTTAACGCACCACCGTCGGTGAAGGTAAAGAAAGCTACTCCTCCATCTGCAATCACAAAATCACCGGTGGAGGTGAGATCTATTGTCAAGTTTCCAGCTAACGCATTGGTGATGGTTGTGGCAGCATCTAACGTGAGTGCGTCTGAAAATTCGGTAAAGTTGAGGATGTCATCCGCAACCGAAATATTGATTTCATTGGAAGGCGAGGCAGTCAACGAAAAATCAGTACTAAAGTCTAGCGTATCAACGCTTGTTCCAATGGCAACGTCGTTTGTTTGGACATTTATAATTCCAGATCCACCTGCGCCAGCATCGCTGGAACATTCCCATGTACTACTTGCATCCACCCATTTTAAGATTTCACCATCCGCACAACCTTGGAGTAATCCGAGAGCGTCTGAATTTGTTTCGAGACCTGATCCCGAGCTCGTACTGCCAGTGCCGTCTGAAGAGATCAGTCCAATGGCATCAGCATCAACTGCTCCAGTAGAAGTGGTGAGTGTGGTTAAAGAGGATCCCGACGTGATTTGGCCAGAACTATTTATGCGCAAGAGATCAGTTCCAGAGGAGTTTTCAATGACAAATAGATCTGCTGTCTGACTTGAGTTTCCCTGAACAAGGAGTTGAACCTCATCACTATCACCATCAACAGATAGCTTTCCTAAGCTTGTAGTTCCACCAATACTGACATCATCGGTTGTTGTCGATTGATAGATAACAGTCCCACCATCAACCCACACTTGCCCGGATGCAACATCTGTCCAGGTAAATCCACCAGTTGATGAGTTGTAGGTAAGGGCATATCCATTCGTCGCGTCATTGGAGGAGAGCAAATCAACTTCTGAGATTACACCATCGGCAATTTCACTTGAACCTACCGCACCTGAAGCGATTTTTGCAGCTGTAATAGCGTCATCATCAATCTCTGCGGTACTGATTGATGTGCCAAGAGTTGCTTGAAGGCTTCCTCCAGAAAGGGTAAGTCCTGTACCCGTAAAATCTGTAATGGCATCTCCGTTTGTAGACACCGTTGGTAGGTAGGCGATCCCATCAACTTCCACGTCCCCTGAAACGAAAAAATCATCGCCTGACAAGTCGATGTCCTGTGCGACCCCTGTACCAATGGTTACAGCTCCACCTCCAGGATCAATCGTTAGATCACCTGGTGTTGTCAACGTATTTCCTCCAATGTTGAGCGTGCCACCTGTAGAGGTAGTGCTGTTGGAGGAGCCAATCGTGATCGAAGTAGAGGACTCTCCAAGAGTGAGAGTCGTCGCGTTTGTTGGGAAAATTTGGGCTACTTGTGCTCCGGTGAACACTCGTCCTGAATCCACAGTCAATGAGCCACTGACTGTTGCATCACCAGAAACAAGAATATCTTTTTGGAACTCAGCGAATTCTTTAAAGCGCGCATCTACTCCTAGGACAAATCGAATATATTCAAGACTTGTACTTCCCAACACTTTGGATCGACTCTGTAAGCCTTCTTTCTTCTCCTGGACGCTAGCTGTGGGTGAGAAGCTAAGGGCGATACCCTGAATGAGGGAACGAACAGGTTCTGTATGAAGTGAGATGTTTTTTGCTTGTGTTTGCGCTTTTTTGAAAAGTAGCGGGATAGGGAGAGCAGAAAAAACTGCAAAGGAACCTACTAACAAAAGCACAATCGAAAGAGAAAGGACGATATTTTTTCGATCTGGAAAGCGCAATCGCTTTGAGTACAGCGAGGGTGCAGATGCTTCTACGACATGCTTGACAGTTTCATTTTGGGTGAAAAAACCATCCAGTTTTTTCTCACTGAAGGCATGCTGTTCTCTGGCAACTTCTTCTGGCTGAAAGGAGTCAGTCACACTCACTTCTACGGGTTCTCTTTCTGTTTGAATTTGTGGCTCAGTCCAGTCAAATACTGTCTCTGTTTTGTACTCACTCTTTAGATTTTTTTCTAGTTTCTTTTTTTTCTTAAACTCTATGAGCGCAGAGGCAGAGTAACGACGGTGACCACCATGGGTGCGAAGGGGAATAAGAATTTTTTTGTCTTCCCACCGACGAAGAGTTTTTTCTGAAACTTTTAGTATTCTTGCCGCTTCTGTAATCGGAATTGAATCGGTTTCACTATGATGTTGTTTGACGATCGGCATAGAAGATTTTTGAAAACTACCCTTTAGATCTGAGAATGTCCAATTGAGAGAACTGAAAATGTCTAAGTTTTATTATGGAAACACAGGGGGGTCACTGTCAAGCTTTTGCATGGAAAAAACCTCAATAGAAGAGCACGATGGTGGTAAGTCAGCTGATGAGGAAAAGATTGATATATTGTATAAAAACTGGCAGACAGCCCGAGAAGCGCAAGATTTGGTTTACGCAGATAATACGGCAATTTTTGCACCATAAATTTATTAACGCACGCAAAATACTCATGAATGCGACAATATTATTATAATTATCTGTCGTTTTTGTCTTTTAATTTTCTGAGGGTGTGATCGGTGATGATTTGCACAGCAAAAGAAATTGATTTTGAATGTGGATTGACACTTTTGAGGAAAGAATATCCAGTTTGCTGCGAACCGACGATGCGTTTTCGCAATACTTCGTTGGACTTACATGTACAACAGCTTTCAAAAGGGAAGAATGCAGTACGCTCACTACGACTTTTTTTCATCATCAGCTGAAAAAAAATACATTGAGATTTGAAAGCAAAAAAAAGATAATATTTCTCTGAAAATGTCCAGTATTTGAACCTTGCAACAATACGGTATTTTCGTTTAAAAATATTTGAATCATTTCTGTAGTAGCGTATAGTAATCCTATGCGTATTTTATTATCTCTTTTGTTCATCTTTTTCGTTCTCTTTTCTGCTTCGTTGTCGCATGCGCAAACTAGTTCATCAGATGTTGCAATTCCTGTGATCGTGACAGGCCAAGCTCCGCAGTTAGGAGACATCCTCTGTTCAGGAAAAGGGAGCTATGTCATTTGTACAAACGACTACGACACATCAATTTTTGGAGTGGTTACGACGTTTCCTGCTGCAGCATTTGAAACAGAAGAACAAGAGAATCAACACTTTGTTGCCATAACTGGCAAGGCGATTATCCGCGTCTCTGGCGAAGATGGACCAATTAAGAAAGGTGATCTTCTTACAAGTTCTGACCGCCCTGGTATTGCAAAAAAGGCGGTTCATAATGGTTTTGTCGTGGGAATGGCTTTAGAAGATTTTGAACCGGCGAATGAAGAAGAGGTTACAACCCTTCAGGTATCCCTTAATATTCATCCAACAACAATATTCATTGATGTGAGTAGTAATCTTTTAGAAGCACTCAGGGAAGGATTAGCAGCCCCGATCTTAACACCCCTTGCTGCTCTTCGGTATATTCTCGCGGCGATTGTGACTGTCTCATCGTTTATTCTGGGATTTGTCTACTTTGGGAAGTTTGCCAGAGTTGGTATCGAAGCAATCGGGAGAAATCCGCTGGCAAGGCTCCAGATTCAATCGTCGATCGTCTTTAATCTGTTACTCATGATGGGGATTTTTCTTGCTGGTATTGGGTTGTCCTATTTCATCTTGGTTTTATAGTTTCTATGCGCTTTCCTTTACTATCTTCACTACTACCTACATCTTTTCTACGAGGAAAACAGGCTAGCATTCGTCCAGTTGTATTGATTGTTATTGATGGGTGGGGAGTGGCTCCTGCATCAACTGGAAATGCAATCGAACGAGCATCACTTCCATACTGGAGAAGTTTACTGGCAACGTACCCAAATACTGAGCTTATCGCTTCTGGAGAGTCTGTTGGCCTACCAGCAAATGAAGTTGGCAATTCAGAGGTAGGACACTTAACAATCGGTGCGGGAAGAGTTATCTCTGAAAGTTTACTTCGAATTAATAGGGCAATTGAAGATGGTTCTTTCCTTCGCAATAAAGCATTGCTTGATGCTGTGGAACACTCAAGACAGTTTGGTTCAACTCTTCATTTAATGGGCTTAGTCGGTTCTGGAAATGTTCATTCTTCAACGCAACACTTATATGCGCTGCTCAAGCTGTGCAAACTTCAAAAGATCCCTCGTGTTGCTCTTCATTTATTTACCGATGGGAGAGACGCACCTCCTAGAGACGGTGTGAATGTCGTTACGAGAATTGAGTTTGAACTTCAGAAAGAATATCCATTCGCCAAAATTGCATCACTGTCTGGACGGTACTTTGCACTTGATCGAGATAACCACTGGGAACGAACGCAAAAGGTATATGACGCGCTCACCACTGGAAGTGGGGCAAAAGAGACATCTGCGGTTGCGACGCTCAGCAACTCTTACTTGCAAGGGAAAACAGACGAATTTATAGAACCTACTGTTATTGGTGATATACAGGCAAACCATCTTACTATTGAAGAAAATGATGCTGTTATCTTTTTTAACTTTCGAGTCGATCGACCACGCCAGTTGGCGAAGGCCTTTGTCATCCCAGACTTTGAGTCCGGGGCATTTTTACAAAGTGACGGGGTTGTTTCAAAAGGTATACCAAAAACAACCTTCACTCGTCAAAAGACCTATAAGAACCTTTTCTTTGTTACCATGACAGAGTATCAAAAGGAAATACCAGTGAGTGGTGTTGCATTTCCCAATGAGCGAGTTGAGAAGCCGATGTCAGAGATTCTTTCTGAACACAACTATACACAGCTTCATCTAGCAGAGAGTGAGAAAGAGCGAATGGTGACGTATTATTTTGATGGGCTTCGAACACAGTACTTTGACAAAGAAGATGTTGTGATCGTTCCATCACCTAGAGTAGGAACCTACGATCGTAAACCAGAAATGGCGTTGCCAGGTGTGCAAAAACAGTTCCTACAGCTTTTGTCTTTGGATAAGTATCAGTTTTTTGTGTGTAACTTTGCAAATCCAGATATGGTGGCACACAGTGGCAAAACAGATGCCACTATTAAAGCGTGTCAGGAGGTTGATCATGCGCTGTCGGTACTAGTGGAAGCGGTGCTTTCAGTTGATGGATCTGTTTTTATTACTGCAGATCATGGAAATGCAGAAGAGCTCCTAACATACGATGCATCAGGATTCTTTTTTACTAGTGGAAATGGTTCGATGAATACAGAACATTCCAATAATCCTGTTCCATTTGTGTTTGTTGCAAATGCTTTTAAAGGGAAGCCTACCGCACTTTCACAAGGGACACTAGCAGATGTTGCCCCTACTATGTTAACTTGGATGAAGCTACCAATTCCAAAAGAAATGACTGGCAAGAATTTACTGAAAGAAACTGTCCCTGAAGCCTCTGTTTCAGAGAAATAATCGTATGGAAATTACTCCACTGCTCCTATTTGAAATAGCTGTTTTAGTCATAGGTTTTGGCGCAATTTGTGCCTTTTGTCTTTTGTATTTTCGTTTGCTTCGAGGATACTTGAAGCTTCAAAATGAGTATGGAGTCTTAAAAGAAAAAACCACAAAAGAATCACAAGAAATTCTGGTGCACTCGAACCAACAAGCACTTGAGATGCTTTCACAGTCAAAAATTTTGACTGCAGAAATGAAGAACAAGCTTTCTCAAATTCTTGAGGAAACAACAAAGAGAGAATCAGCCTCGTATAAGGGGATCATTGAGACTGTAGGAAAAGAATTGAAACAGGAGTCACTTGCAAAGGTCGGGCAAATGAGCGCAGAGCTTGAGAAGAATAGAAGAGAAGTGGAGGGAAGTTTACAACAAAAAGTTGATGCCTTGTATGTCCAAGCAGAGAAAGATGTTGCAGAGCTTACAAAACAGAAAATTGAAAAACTCAACAACACTCTCTATGCGGTTGTTGAGGATGTGCTAGAGAAAGCGGGACTGCTACTTACGCATGAAGATCACGAACAGTTGGTACTCAAAGCTTTGGAGGAAGCGAAAAAAAATCATGGACTCTAGATTTTTCCCTTTTCTGTCGACAACACTACAACGAGATATCTTACGTGAAGAGTTAGATCTTCTTGCAAAAGGTTTTTTTTCGACTGATTCATCTCATATCAAAAAGATTTTGCAGGAAAAAGTTCGATCGAAGGTTGCGACTCTCTTAGAAGAGCTAATTTCTCGGGAAAACGCACCAGAGTTGCTACAAGAATTACTTTCGCAGGTGAACAATTTGGCGGTTTTGCCGATTACACTTGCCTTCGAGCCGACAGAAGAACAGATTCATCTTTTTGCAAAAAAAATATCAGAAGGGAAAAAGGAACCAATTTTACTCGAAGTTGAGTACGACCCCAAAATTATTGGGGGGGCTGTTTTGATTTCAAATGGAAAATTGCTTGACTACTCGCTCAAGCGCTCGATTCAAGAAATCTTTGAAACCGACGGAAAAAAAATAATTCAATCACTATGACGAGTTTTCAGGATCAACTTCAAGGTTCTAAAGAAATCGGTTTTGTTACCGAGCTGCTTCGAGGTTTAGTCATCATCTCTGGTCTTCCATCGGCCAAAGTATCGGAACTCGTTGTTTTTGAAAATGATGAGTTTGGTCAAGTCTTAAGCTTAAAAAAGGAGGGGATTGAAGTACTCGTTTTTGGTCCAAATACCCTCAGGCTTGGGATGAAGGTTCTTGGGGTTGGAAAAACCCTCACTGTCGGGGTAGGCCCACATGTCTTAGGAAAAAGCCTGACCCCTCAGGGAGAAGTAGTTGGAAGTATTGAACCCTTAGTCGTAGCTGAGTACCGCCCTATAGATACTCGTCCTCAGGGGATCATGACACGTACTCCTATTGTTTCTCCACTTGAAACAGGAGTAACACTCATCGATGTGCTCATTCCACTTGCCAAAGGCCAACGTCAGCTAATTCTTGGGGACAGAAAGTCCGGGAAGACTTCATTCTTGCTTCAAACACTGTTAACGCAGGCAAGAAAAGGGGTGATCTGTATTTACGCCGCAATTGGAAAGCGTGCGCTTGAAATCAAAAAAGTCGAGGAGTTTATTCATAAATCCGATATTTCGCAAAACACTGTTCTTATCAGTTCTTCATCTTCCGATCCAACGGGAATCATTTTTTTAACTCCATACACTGCAATGACTATTGCGGAGTACTTTCGTGATCAAGGGAAAGATGTATTGGTGATTATGGATGATCTTTCGACACACTCTGCTGTGTATCGTGAGATTAGTTTAATCGCGCGACGTTTCCCTGGAAGAGGGGCGTATCCTGGAGACATTTTTTATACCCATGCGAGGCTTCTTGAAAGAGCGGGAAATTTTCAGCTTCCAGGAAAGAAGACAGCGGCTATTAGTTGTTTGGCGGTGGCACAAACGGTGCTTGGAGATCTGGCAGGCTATATCACAACAAATCTCATGTCCATGACAGACGGGCATTTGTTTTTTGATACGCAGCTTTTTGACGAAGGACGCCGCCCTGCGATCAACCCATTCTTATCTGTTACTCGTGTAGGTCTTGGTGCTCAGATGCCAGTCATTCGGGATATCTCGAGACAACTCTCAAGTTTTTTAGTGAAGCATGAAAAGTTGAAGCAGTACACACACTTTGGCGCTGAGGTAAGTCAATCTGTCAGAGATACGCTGACAATGGGGGAGCGACTCTACATCGTATTTCAACAGTTTGCAGATAAAGTTCTCCCTGTAGAGCTCAATATATATTGCATTTCTTTGCTATGGTCAGGTCTTTGGGATGAGATTGATACTGTCGAAATGAAGAAAATTCTCGAGCAAATTCGAACGATCTATGCTCAAGATGAATCATTCCGGGCAAAAGTAGAAACCATGGTTCGAAGCGGGAAAACATTCACTGAGGTGATGGCAAAAATAAAAGAAACAGCAGATTCAATGGTGCCTCATCTATGAACAACAATAAAGAAATCCTCTCAGTAGGAACAGAGCTTGAACTCCTTGAGGTGATTACTCGGGCATACGCGGAGATTGCATCTCTTCGCATGAAAAAGACAAGAGACTTTGTGTTAAATGCTCGTAATTATCTTCAAAAACTTCAAGAGTTATTTGATGATATTCGTTTTTCGTATGTGGAAGAGGTTGCTCGTTTAGTTCGAAAGAAAGGCTCAAAAGGAAAAGAAGAAATAACTTTTCTCTCTCATAATGGAAAATCAGTTGTTGTCTTGCTCTCGGCAAATACCGGGTTGTACGGAGACATCGTTCGTAAAACCTTTCATTTGTTCTTGGAAGAAGTTTCAAAAAACGAGAGTGAAGTGACGATTATTGGGAAACAGGGCTTGCTCCTTTTTCAGTCGTTTCAACCAAAAGTATCGTATACCTATTTTGACTTACCTGATCATGGCTTCACAGAAGAAGCGGTTTCAAAAATTATTCGACATATCGTAAAGTATAAAGAAATCCGTTTATTTTATGGGCAGTTTCAAAATCTTCTTGTTCAGCAACCGGTCAAAGAAATTGTGTCTGCTCAGTTGGATGCTGAGCTCAAGGAGTCTGGAGTGAAAAGACAGAAATATATTTTTGAACCCTCGCTTGAAAAAATCTTATTATTTTTTGAAACAGAGATGTTTGCGTCACTCTTTGAGCAGTCAGTCAGAGAGTCACAACTTGCGAAGTTTGCCTCAAGAATTTTGGCGATGGATCAGGCTAGTGAGAACATAAAAAATGAACGGCGTCGAGTGCAAAAGGAGCGTTTAATAGCTCTACATAACATAGCAAATAAACGTCAATTAAATGGCCTGCCGGCTGTTATGATGAGTCTGAATGGATAATCAAAGGATTTCTGTATGCATGATATTGTGGGCACAATTACATCGGTTCGAGGGCAGATTGTTGAAGTCTTTTTCCCTCAAGGAAAACCAAGGCTTCGAGATATGCTGCAATCAGAAGATGAGTCTCGAACTCTTCTTGAGGTACACAGCTCAAGTACAAAAGACACCTTTTACTGCCTAGCCCTGCAGAGGACGGATAATATTTTTCGTGGCTGTAAGGTTTTTTCTCTTGAGAAGCCACTACAAGTACCTGTGGGGCCAAAACTGCTTGGGCGAGTGATTGATGTTTTCGGAAATCCTGGTGATGGATTAGGGCCAATCGAGCCTGCAGAGTACTGGCCGGTACACCGACATGAACCACTTCTGAACATTCAAACAAAGCAAGAAGTCGTGCAAACGGGAATAAAAGTCGTTGATCTTTTTGTACCCCTGATCAAGGGTGGAAAGATGGGGCTCTTTGGGGGTGCAGGTGTCGGGAAGACAATGCTTCTCACTGAAATTTTACATAACATTGTGGGGAACCAGTCATCATTCGTTTCTGTCTTTGCAGGTGTTGGAGAGCGTTCCCGAGAAGGTTTGGATCTCTATCAATCGCTCACACAAACTGGTGTCTTTGGATCTTCGAGTTTGGTCTTCGGTCAGATGGGTGAGAATCCAGCTATTCGATTTTTATCTGCGTATGTTGCGGTGACCCTTGCTGAGTATTATCGTGATGTATTAAAAAAAGACGTCTTGTTTTTTATCGATAATGCGTTCCGTTTAGCTCAAGCTGGAAACGAGCTATCAACGCTCACCAATACTATTCCATCTGAAGATGGATATCAGGCATCGTTAGAGTCTGAAATAGCGGAGTTTCAAGAACGGTTAGTTTCAACTGCAAACGGAATTGTCAGTAGTGTGGAAGCGATCTATGTACCAGCAGATGATTTATTGGATCATGGTGTTCAGTCAATTTTTCCGTATCTTGATACGATTGTTGTTCTCTCTCGAAGAGTCTATCAAGAAGGAATTCTTCCGGCCATTGATATTCTTTCATCGACTTCATCTGCGCTATCTCCAGAAATTGTGGGAGCCAGACATTACGATGTTGTAATCAAGGCGCGTATCCTTTTGAAGTCAGCAGACTCATTAGAGCGCATTGTCTCGTTGGTTGGTGAGAATGAGTTGTCAGCGGAAGATCAACGAACCTATCAGCGAGCAAAGAAGCTTCGTAATTTTATGACTCAGCGATTTTTTACTGCGCAAGGACAAAAGGGAGAAAGTGGCGTAATGGTTCCTTTAGAAAAAACAATACAGTCGGTCGAAGAAATTTTGGCAGGGACGTACGATCATTTGTCCGATGATGCCTTTTTGTTCATCGGGGATACAAGCACACTCGCTCATGGATAATACTACCCTTCATCTAACCATCATAAGCAGAGAAAAGACGGTTTTTGACAATGACGTTATATCTGTCACTTCGTATAACGATACTGGCATTTTTGACATCCTACCATTCCATGCAAACTTCATTTCTGTGCTTCGAAATAAAATTCATATTCAAACACTCAGTGGTGTATCTCAGGAATTTTTTGTTGACCATGCTGTGCTTCGTGTCAAAGAAAATATGGTTCAAGTCTTCTTAGGTACAGGGATGTAGCTTCTCGTTCGTCATTTTTCAACTTCTTCTGTCTGCTTTTTGGGATCTCTTTGTATTTATGCATTTACGCAATTATTTCCGTGCGATTTTCTAGATAAACGCAGTGCAATTTAATACATATTTTCTGCGTTAATGCTTTATTACCTGGCTATGTGCGTTGCATTTATTATTGCGGTGAATAATTACCGCTTTTTTAAATTCAACTTTCAATTCTTAATTTTTCGCAGTGCGGAAAATAAAAAGGCACAAATTCATATAAAACGCGTTAAATATATCTTGTGAAAATCGCCATGCAACAATTGCTCAATCAACGCACTCTTGAGGAGAGCTTGATAAAGTAAATTCATTACTTGCTGATGGTTTACTCAGGAGTATTAACGCAACGTGCGTTATTCTTCACAGGTTTTAGTATCGTGTTTCATTTGTGTTATAGAAAAAT
>CAZBKJ010000006.1:23135-52709 GCA_964492495.1 uncultured Pseudomonadales bacterium | reverse complement strand
ATACAGGTACCGTCTGGATACTCTTCTTGTGTAAATACATGTCGAAGAGGTAGTACATGCGTCTCATCTGATCGTTCTGGGTGTTGGTGTTCCATAAAGGCATATCAACCAATAGAATGGTATTATACCTTTTATGCTCTTCCAACTTCTCTTGTCCAGTCCGTTTGAGTTTCTTTTGGTAGCAGGTGCCCTCGTTATCTCACTTACTATTCATGAGTTCGCGCATGCCTTTGTTGCAGACAAACTTGGTGATCCTACTCCGGGGATTCAAGGAAGGGTGACACTGAATCCTCTTGCCCATTTAGACCCTCTTGGAACGCTTATGATCCTCTTTGTCGGCTTTGGCTGGGGAAAACCGGTAGTGTTTGATCCCTACAACTTACGCCACCCAAAGCGAGACACAGCACTGATCGCACTTGCAGGACCTGCGAGTAATCTGATCCTTGCACTCATCCTGGCAATTGGATTGCAAGTTATTCCACTCACTCCCCTGATTGCGAGCGTCATCGCATTAGTGATCAGGATCAATGTTGGACTCGCGATCTTTAACTTGATTCCAATTCATCCTCTAGATGGTGGAAAAATATTGATTGGTCTTGCGCCAAAGAGCGTTGCACATGAGTGGGATGAGTTACTGCATCAATATGGATCGATAATCCTCATCATGCTGATTCTTCCACTCAACAATGGACGATCTGCTGTCAGCAGTTTAATCTCCCCAATTGTTGGCGCAATCCTGCAGGTTTTGCTCTAAGTAGAAATGGAAACTTTTTACACTCTCTTGTCGTTCTTTAGGCAGCTTTCAAACAACAATCCTACTGAGGAACAGACGGATGTCGTCACTGCGTGAACGAATGTACACAGAAAATAGGGAAACACCAAATGAGGATCAATTGTTTGGACTGCAGAGCCTTTAGTGTACCTAATTGAAGTTTATTGCTACACCTATACCACTCCAAGGGAATTGGCTCTTCGTACGCCATTCATGCCAATTGCCGAAATGTCCTTCTTCCGAATAACCTTCGTCGTTACCCACTTCAAAAGAAAGAGCAGAAAGGAGATTTGGGGTTGAATTAAGAGATATTGGACGAGTGCTATTCTTTGCAACTATCGTGTTTCCGTTTGCGGCTTGCGTTGTTATAAGAGCAAAGACATCGGATCGTGCAGGATATTCAGGGCTCGCAACGACATCAACTCCGAGTGTTATATCATCAGGAACGCTTGGATCGGTGTCTAGACTTCCTCCAACAGATACCCCACGGAATGGAAAGTCTGTGTACCCTCTGTTCGATGCAGATACTGCATGGAAGATTTGTTCTCCCGGGTTGGCGTTAAATGTAACTGTAACCGTTCCACTCCCCATTGATACATTATTGAGATACCACATCTCAGTAGTTGAATTTCCTTGCTTTTGTCTTTCCAAAAATGTCAAAGGTAATCCTTTATAAGTGGCCTGACTAATTTGTGCACTAGGGTTTGTTGATGCTTGATAGGAAACAGCAACGATCAGAAGTCGTTCGGACTCAGGTGTTATGTGAGTCCAACTCTTGCTTGTTCCACTCAGTTGCTTATCAGTTGATGTAGAGAACTTGGGTGCGGGGGCTGGAGGAGCAGGTCGTTGGACAACTGTCGTTATGTGATATGTATTCCCTGTGAGATATGAGTTAAAGGTATTATCCATATCCGATAAGAAAGAGAACCAACTTGGAATTGTCTTTCCATTGTAGGTAAGTCCTTGACTTGCAACAGGCATATTATTAAACCACCAATTAAAATAGTCATACGATTTGCAACTTGCTGCACTACATCCCCATGCTCCAGGTCCATACGCAACACCGCTTCCACCCGATCCATCAGGTTTCCAATTCTGACAATTATTGTTTGGGTTAGTCAATTTATTCATTATGCCGAAGTCATAATTATCATCACTTGATGTTGTATTTGGAGCGAAGTGTATGTTTCCACAACTTCTAGTCGGGGTTTGATTAAATGGTGGTTGTTGAACATAACCAAAATCAGGGTAAGGTCCATATCCCACGCCAGCGAAGCGACCAGTGAATAAATCGTTTCCTTGAACTGTTACCAACAGATTTTCCATAAAATGCCCAAAGGTATGAAGGTCGGTCGTACGTGAAGAATCACCGTTTGCAGTCAAGACAGCAAAGCTTCTAGATCCACATGGATTCACAAGTGCTTTGTCATACCAAGTATATTCCTGGTTATAATCATCATTTACGTTCGTTGGAGTTGTATCTGACCCGGGCAAAATGTAGTACCAAATTTGATCAAGCCCTCCGTGCGTCACGGCATCACAGACCTGGTTACCATCTTGGCTCAACATATTGCGAAGGGCATTTACAGAATTTGTTCCGTGACCTGGGTGAGCATAACGAGTGATAATATTTTCTGGTTTAATGACCACATCAATTTGTGGTGAAGCGGTTGGAGTGTTGTATCCATGAAATTTTGACGCTTTTTCCATCTGTGCTTCCCAATCTGCCTGGGATTGGTCAAGAAAAGCAATCGTACTTGGATCTGGATTTTCTCCTACATAGCGTAGTATCCCTACATTCACTTTCTTTGCTGCACCGGGAGGTGGAGTTGGTGTTGGTGGAGGGGTCGGTGTTGGAGGTGGTGTAATCGTAAAATTATACGAGCAGTTCCCTGCTGATGCTAAGTTCCCCACGGAAGGAGCCACTGAGTTTTTCCTCTGTGTTCCTCTCGCCACCAAAAAAAGAGACCCAACAAGAACAATTGATCCCAAGAGAAGAAGTATTTTTTTAGATGTAGATACAGAGTTCATGATTTTTAGTACTTTTTTTAGAGTCTGATGCGTCTCCAATCACTGTAGCAAATTTGACTGAGCGAATGCAAATATAAGAAATAGTAAATGCTTTACAGTTTATTCACAGAAAGCACGCTTCCAACCCAGACCTTTCCATCACTCTGACGTATTCCAACACTTCTGTCTCCTCCGGCTGTCATCGTTTTCGTTCCGATAAATAATTTTGTTTTTTCAGGATCTGGATAGCCGGCATACGGGAAAAAGGAAATCTTCTGCTCCTGTAGCACCCCTGCAAGAGGAGTCAATATATTTGGAGTAGCAAGACTAAACTTACTAGATGTATAGAATATCCCAACGAGTGCATCTCCAGCTTCTGTTTGAGCGGATGGCACCTGATAGGATGAATCAACGACATTTGGGGTCGCTGGTTCAACGCTAGAGTAAAAACCTCCACCACCACCAGTAAATGTATATTCACTGCCAGTAGCGCCTGTATAGTTTAAGCCAGTATGGAATGGATCACTTTGATTAACATTGGCAATAGTGCCAAAAACTGAAATGATATCGATCATTCCTTTATTTGTTCCTGTAGACAGCGAAAGATTACAAGTAAACGCCGCTGAAGCCGGTACATTTGCACCATACGCAGAAAGTACGGAAACCCAAGTTTCTGTTTGATATTTTCCCGCACCAACACTATCAAGACGAACAAGGCGGAAACCAGCAGTAAATGGCGTTGAGCTGGTATTGGTGCAGTTCAATCCTCCTGAGTTTATTTGAGGCTTTCCTAAAGAACCGGAATATCCCCAGGGCATGTAGCCTACTGTTACCAATAAAATTCTGTTGCTTCCTGCGGGAACAGTAACGTTTCCAAAAGACAACGTACTACTTTGTTGTAGTGTTTCTGCTTGTTTCACAACAACTGATTGAAGAACCCCTTGCCCTGCTGGTGGGGTTGGAGTGATAAGTGGTGTCGGGGTAACTATTGGTGTAGTCGGCGTTGGGGTTGGAGTAGGAGGCGGGGTAATCGAAAAACCATACGAACAGTTCCCCGCTGAAGCGAGATTTCCAACGGTTGGTGCTACAGAAGTTTTTCGTCCAGTTCCCAGGACTGAAAAAAGAACACCACCGAGTACCACCAAAAAGGCGAGTGAAAAAAATGCTAGTTTCGCTTTTGGCGGATGACTGCGAGCTGTGGTTACTTCAGATTCCATATGGTCTTTCTTAAAAAATACGTATTGTTTTACCAAGGTGTTTCCCAAGCTGAACATCCTGCACTATTACATGGTACACACTGTACTTTATAGTTTCCATACACACTGGCATTGAGCGCATTTGAAACATTTGTTGGACAACCAGTTGCTGGGGTACAGAGACTGGTTTCAGGGACGACTTCGCTACCATTTGTGTAATCAAGTACCTTGTAGCGGAATTTGTATGAAGTTGCGCCCGCAACACTTCCACATGTAAATGTCACTTGTGAGCCTATCGTAGGGGCGCCAGGCAGACTACTCATACTCACACCACTACAAACAGGTGCAAGCGGAGGTGCGGTAGGCGTTGGCGTCGGTACTGGAGTAGGTATTGGTGTAGGTGTGGGTGGTGGGGTAATCGAAAAACCATACGAACAGTTCCCAGCAGAGGCCTTATTGCCAACAGTCGGAGAAATTGGTGTTTGCCTCTGAGTTCCACGGATAAGAAGCCCGAGAACAATGAGAACAGCCACAACACCTATCACAAAAAAGTATCCTTTAATCTTCACAGACGAGAAGTGAGAAGAAGTTGCCATATTTTGTATGACTTACCACGGTGTTTCCCAAGCAGCACACCCAACACTATTACATGGCACACACTGCACTTTGTAGTTTCCATATTGGTTTGCATTCAAATTCACAGAGGTTCGAGAACCTGCACTTGCTGCAGCCAACGGCGTCTCACCAACGACTACAGCTCCTGTTTGGTAGTGAAGCACCTTATATCGGAATTGATATGATGTGGCGTTTGCCGACTGGCCACAGGTAAATGAGACTTGTGATCCGAGCGTTGGAGCACCAGGCAAACTACTCATACTGACACCACTACAGACAGGTGCCAGAGGAGGTGGAGTTACTGGTGGTGTAGGAGTTGGAGGTGGCGTCACACCACTTGGAACGTACGTGACTACAAGAGTCGGAGCGTTTGTAGCATTCTGATCATTGTAAAAAGTTCGTGAGATATTTATCGCCCCTTTTCCTCTAAAAAGAAGTGATACCAACGATGGTGCATTCGTAAACTGCATGAGCTCTCGCACTGGAGCAGTTACATCAAACTCGTAGATTTTCCCGCTTGACCACGTTCCTGCAGGTACTCCGACAGCTGGGCTTAGAGAAACACTTGCAGATGTAAGAGTACTGGTTGAATTTACTCTACTCGATATCAAAAACTCTGGATTGGTAGCGAGATTCGCAAAGAACTCTGGATACTGTTTCTTCTCTGCAAACACGTCAACAGAAAATAGTTTAGAAGTTCCCTGTGATGCATTCGATTTGAGTCGTAGTTTTGCAGTCCCAAAAGCATAACCAGCAGGGATTGCAGGTAGCTCCCCAAATCTGATTCCTAAATATGTCTGGGCGGCTACCCCTTTTGTTCCAATATAGGATGACAACACTGTTGTAGACGTTTGAGTGAATGTTCTCGTACCGGTTGTCCCGATACTTTCATTCGCGATATCACTTCCTGTTCGAGTTGGGCTTGCAAGATCTAAGTAGCGAACCTGTGCAGCACCTCCAGCTTTAGGCGTCAGGGTCAGGCGAAGTCGGGGCTTACTTGCAATAGGTGTGGTTGACCCAGGAGGAGTGACTGTTGGTCCAAACTCATTAAAGAATTTTCGTGTTTTAACAAAGGTAGAGTTTCCTTTAATGACCAATGATACGAGATCTTGGTTTGCCGCGACCACACTACTACGAAATGCCTGGCTGACAGGAAGTCGGACAACTTGATTTGCTTCCCAGGTGGGGACACTCAAGCTAGGATTTGCTGTTGTTGGTGTATTGAATTCAATCACATCAAACCTCCCAGCGTTGAGGTTAAGTGGTCTTTTTGTTGAGTTTGGAGGAAAGACTGATGAGAAAGGCTCAGGTCGTGCTGAGATCTCACCATACACGTTGATGTTGAGCTTTGATGTTTGCTTTACAGGCGATACTAATTCAAGTTCAGCGACAGCTGTCGTCATATTGAACTGAGACTGCAAGGCACCAAGTCCCTTGAATCGAAAACCAAACCATGACTTATTCGCTGTCGTAATATACGTTCCAATCATGCTTTGTCTTCCTGTTGAAGAATTCGAAGGGTGCGTTAAGGTGCTTGTCGACTGCTTTGTAGAGTCAGAGACCTTTCGTGTTTTTGGTGACGCAAGCTTGAGTGTGTAGATTAGTGGCTCACCTGCGGCACTTGGAGCAAGCGTTGTTCTTTCTGGTTCAAAATATGGATCGATCGTTTCAATTCCTGCTGGATCTTCTGACGCGTCTGGGTTGTCATACTGAGCAAAGGCTGGAAGCGCACTTTGAACAAGCAAGAGAAAAGTGAAAAAAGAAGAGAACGCAAGTTTTGAAAAAGATGAAGATGTTTTCATGACAATAATATGAAAGTACGTAGTATCTATACTACGGATAGTCTTTCCCCTTTGTCAACCAAGAATAGTTATGCCTTTTCTCCAAAACAGTCACTCTGAATTTTGACAGCCATCACGAAGTCATTGATCGACAAACCACCAATGGCATGTGTTGACAGGCGAACGGTCAATTTTTTGAAATCATGCAGATTGAGATCTGGATGATGCCCTTCTGTTTTTGCAATCCGAGCGATCCCAGTGATTTTCTCAATCACTTCATCAAAGTTTTTGCACTCAAACTCCCGAACCAAAGCTTTGTCACCTTCTGTCACATCCCACTTAGGGATTTGTTCCAGGTACACCGTAAACTCTTCGCGGGACAATGGCTGTACTCCACCCTCACATGGGACGCAGTGTTGATCGTGTAATGACATAGGTACTCCTTTAGATATCTGTTCGAAAAGAACGTGCTTTATCAATTGCAGCAAAAAGTGCGGCCAACATATCCTTTATACTATCACTAAACTCTCCCCAATTTGTTTCTTCCTGTCTAGGTGAATCTTTTTTATCCCACAAAAAAGCCAGAACACCTGCTCCTCCCTGAGCTAAAAATTTTAATACAATTTTTTGAAGCCAGGCGATATCACCAGTAAAGGAACCAAATTCGTAGAGATACATAGGCACATCTTCCCCTATGATATTGCGCGCCGTGCGAAGCTGTGAAAAAGATCTATCAAATAACCGATCAGGGCCCCAAGTTCCAAAAATCAATCCGTAGAGTCCAAAGAGTCGATGCTCATACATGTCATACAAATCAAATCCTATTTTTTTCGCCTGTTTGGGAACGTAAGGGACAAAGTTGACTCCATGAGCAGATGGGGAAAAAACAGGAGCAATATGAAGAGCACCTCTTTCCGCTAATTTTTGAGAAAAAAGCGCAAACAATTCTTTAAAACGTTGTACTTGAAGCTCATCAGAGATCCGTCCATCACGTTTATACGCAATATCTCCATAAAATAAATTCATTTCAAATAAAAAACGAACATCTACTTCAAAAGAAAGTGTTGCCAAAAAAGACACCCATTTCTCCAGCCACTCGTTCACAGATGTCTCATTCTGTCGATCAAACGGATGGCCTGTAATCTTTTGACTATTTAATCCCAGACTTATGACTGGTGTACTTCCATGAGTATGAATGCTCGTTAATTTTTTTCTCATCGTTTCAAAATCACTTGGCTCAGATTCCTGAAGGACACTAAATAACCCCATATACTGGACAGATCCAAGATGTTCTTTCCAGTTAAAAAGAACATGAGTCATATCCTCCAAATCTGAGTCATTTGTATACAATCCAACTTCTCTTGTATCGTACTCTGCTGCACTTTTTATGAGTCGTGTATATTATTTTTCTCTCAGTCCTCTATAAACCCGGGTATTTTCCACACGTATATCAATAAATTTTCCAAAGAAAGCAACGCCACCACTAAGAATGAAGAGTTTGTGAAGAAATAAACGGCGAGTCAACAAAAGTGTTTCATATTCTTTTGAAGCATCAGCAGAATGCGAAGAATTTTCCGATTTAGGCATCGTAAAAACAGATTATAAGCCATCACGCAAGTTCTCAGTCGGCGGCCGGACATGGGGCAAATTCGCAGTCAGGGCCTTCTCTTCCCACTGAGGAGCCATCAGGGCATAGCATCGCGTCCATGGTACAAACAGTTCCTTCAATTGGCACAGACGCTTCTGTTGGAAGAACAACCTCCTCTTGAGGGATACCTTCTTCACCTATTACACTATTTCCTTCGGACTGCTTTCCAGCATAGACATAACTCAGAGCAATAATCACGATGACCGCAAATGCAATCACTACCAAAAAGACACTCTTAAAGGTAAAACGAGGAGTTGGTTGAACCACGCCTTGTTGTGATGAGTGAAAATCCATACATACCCTTTCTGTTTTTAGTCTATCCAGTTATTCCAAAGTACGAGTACTGAGGCAACGCAAAGTATAATCGCAGTCGCCTCTGCTGGAACCGCTATTCCCTCAAAAAGCCGTGCTCCTAAGTTCACACCAGTTAAACCTAAAAACCCCCAGTTAAACGAAGCCATGGTGATAATGAGGAGACTTAAATGATACAGTCCACCTCGAAGTAATGATCGTCTCGACATCAAGAACATGTTGTAACTGTATCACACGAGTGAAGAGTGAATCTAGATTGTTAGAGAAGATCAATTGAGGCGAGGACTTCCTGAACCTCTAGATCGAATCCAATTTTCTGAGGATCTGTTTGAAGCACTGTAATCTCTAATGCTTTTGTTGACGTTGTGTCTTTTTGAATCACGTAGTTGGTAAACTCTCCAAGTCCTCTAGTTGTGTATTGGAACCCATCATACTTTCCAAGGGTGGTTTTTGTTTTCTTTTTTGTTACTTCGACAGTACCATCATTTGTTGATTCAGCGATCCTTTTATCGACCCATGCAGTCAATGGGGTTGATCCCAGATCGACTGCTTCAAAAACCATCACTACGCCGTCATAGATTTCTGTCTGGCCTTGTTGCGTTGGCCCCAATCGTGTTATCCGAACTTGCTCTCCTTCATTTTGTGCATCCAGTGTGTACGTTGATGAGTAGGTAAAGGTATATGCTCCCTGTGGATCTTCATATCTCTGTATGCCACTTGGAAGCGGTGATCCACTTTGAGGTGAGGGACATGGTGCAAATTCACAGTTTGATCCTTCTCTTCCCACCGACGAACCATCCGGACATATTTTTGCTTCCAACGTACATCCATTTGGATTAACTGTTGAGCTCGCACTTGGGCTTGTGGTTACTACCCCAGAACCTGTCCCACGGATCGCCCGCAACACCATGGTTGCCCCACCTGTAAGAAGCAAGAGAATGAATATTCCTGCCACAATAATAAAAATAAGTGCATTGTTTCTCATGAGGAAACTATCTCATCTGTTGACGGTGTATTCATGAGGAAATTGAAAGAAGTTTGTAAGGAAATATTGCACCCACGCAACTACTCATACCGCAGTGCATCAAGCGCGCTAATTCTGGTCGCACGCCTGGCAGGATAGATTCCGGTACATATTCCAACTGTCAGTGAGAGCAGAAAAATGAAGATCACAAATGCTGGCGGGAGATGTGAGACATCCAAAAACCCTTGCCCTTTTGTCAGTGAAAGTGTGGAAAGCATCAACCCTAAAAATTTTCCCGCACCCCATCCAATCCCAATTCCCAGTATTCCACCAAAAAAGCCCATGACCATTGATTCAGTTAGGAAAAGTTCTTGTACTTCATGTGACTTCATTCCCATCGCCTTCATCAAACCTACTTCTCGGGTTCGCTCAAGCAAAGAAACAGTGAGGGTATTAAACATACCAAGAGCAGCAACAGAAAGCGCCACCATACCTAAAACAGCCAGTAGAATTCGGGCTGTCGCAAAGAGTCGATCAATTTGCTGAACCGTGTCCGCAACAGACCGTGTCGAGAACCCCATTGACTCTATTTTTTGTCTTGCTTTTGGAAGAAGATCTTTTTGCTTCGCAACAATCTTGATCTGCGAATAGTTCACTATGCCAATTCCCCGAAGATCAGTGAACGGCACGTAGAAATACGGAGATTTATCGTCAGGAACTACAGCCACGATGGTGTACTCACTCGGCACAGACTCAACTTTTTCATCTTTTCCAAGTAAATCTCCTACCGCGATAAATGATGCCTGAATCTTTTTCCCCACCGCCTCTTCTGAATTCATTCCCAGCACTTTGAGCATCGCGGTATTCACAACGGCTACTCGTTTCGCAGAGGAAGCCAACTCGACCGAACTCACTTTTTCCTTTGTCGCTTCCGCTGATTCTGATGCAATTTCCACCCATGCCCCATCGGCAGACGACGTGCTTTCCGCCAAGACAAGACCGCCAAGATGTATTGGAGGAAGCTCTGACTCTTCCTCTGTTGTGGTACCAAGTACCCCACCAGCTGCTTGTTCTACTTGGACGTTGATCTGTGCAATATACCCGTCAGAAAACACATCGGTTCTATCTTGTGAAAGTATCTTTTTATACTTTCCCTCAGCACAGTCCTCATCACTTGATTCACAAGGTGTCTGCTCCCACAAAGGTACACGTATTTTCAACCAGGAAGCATACTGCTCTCCATCAGAAGTTGGTTCACTCTTTTCTTCTGCTTCCGTGTAGACATCCCCCCAAACCTTTGTTGCAGAAAGTCTGTCACTGCCAGCTCGTGCATAGCCCAAAATCTCTCCTTTTGTTGAAGGTTCTTTGCGAACACGAACCCATGAATCTTCATCGATCTGCACAGTTGTTTTCTCAATTTCTTCTCCAAAAGATGGCACGACTTTTTCATTTTTTTCATCACTACTTGCTTCTGTAGAAATTCCAGCAACTTTTGCACCTGTATCACTGACTGCAATCTCATTGGAATCAAATACCTCTCCATGGATGGGCTTAATCGCCGAAGTCTGAAGATACCGTGTTGTGACGCCGTAGACAGGGACATCACTGACTGAGTTATTCAGGGTAACTCGAGCAACAGATGCAATAAGAGGGAGAGTTTCCGCTACTTCTGCGACGTCGTTGAATTTTGCAATTGAGCTATCATTAATTTTCTCTCTACTTCCCGGCTGGGGATTAACGTCAGCTTGCAACAATTCATCAAGTCGCGCGACTCTGGTGATCACGAGTCGCTGCATTCCATATCCAATCGAAACTAAGAAAACAATTGCACCAATGCCAATCGACATTCCTCCGACAGTAATAATCGCACGTGATTTCTTAAACACCATGTTGCGAAGCGCAAGTTCGATTAAATTGACACGGTTGATCGTTCGTTCTTCATGTCGACTACTATCAGTCAAAAAACTATAGAACCGAGAAAGAGGAAGCATGATCACTCGGGCAATTGGAGCAGGAAAAAATCGAATTGCGGTGATTCTTTTTGTAATGCGATAGACAAGATAAAACAAAAGTAGGCCGGTAAACGTTAAAATGCTCCAAACCCAAACTTTGAAAAACCAAGCAGTATTTTTTGGGAGGTGAATAGCACCTTTGGCTAGTCGTGTCAGAAACGAAACAGGGTGCAGAAAAACTCCAAGCACCCGTTTGAGTAACGAAGGTTTTGGTATCTCATTGTGTAGACTGAGTTGATTGAGGTTGCTCATGTTCATTTTCCTGATTTTTCCCAGGCGCTTCTGCATTCGCAGGACCCACCCCTCGTTTCGTTTTTACTTCACTCACGAGCTCATGGATTGTGTCCTCTGTATATATTTGCTCTACTTTTCCATCAAGAAGTCTTACTGCCTTTCGTGCATATCGTAAGTACTCCAGGTCATGAGTTACCATGATGACTGTTTTTCCTTGTTTTGTATTCAAATCGGACAAAAGTTGCATGACATTTTGACCTGCCTGGAAATCAAGGTTTCCCGTTGGCTCATCAGCGATAATAATTTCAGGATTGTTTGCAAGACCACGTGCCAGTGCTATACGCTGTTGTTGACCTCCTGATAGTTCTGTTGGCATGTAGTTTGCCCAGTCAAGTAGATTCACTTGAGTTAACAGTTCCAGTGCTCGCTGACTTGCCTGCTCTTTTTCCATACCAAGTAAGATTAGTGGAAACGCGACATTCTCAACCACATTCATCGATTTTATCCAGTTAGGTTGCTGGTAGATCATTCCTATATGTTTTTTGCGAAAATTACTACGATAGTCCTCGTCAGTATTATTATAAATATTTTCGCCTAAGAAAATAATTTCCCCGCTACTTGGTTCTTCCAACCCCAGGATCGTATGCAGTAGCGTTGACTTCCCACATCCAGACGGGCCAACAATGATTGCGAACTCACCTTGATCAATCGTAAATGTAATTCCTCGTAGAACATTAATCTCTTGCTTTCCCACAAAAAAAGATTTTTTGATCTCTCGAACATCGACTAAGCTTTGTGAACTCATCTGTTCAGTCTACAAATATCCGTTTACACAAGCAAGATTGATATCAAGACGAAAGTATGGTTACAATGTCGCATGGCAAAAATTTTAATCATCGAAGATGACCGATTCTTGGCAAGCGCCTACAAACTAGCGTTTCAAGGAGAACAGTTTGACGTTGAGACTGCGTATGATGGCGAAGAAGGACTTCAAAAGATCGATTCTTTTGCACCAGATTGTATCGTCCTTGATCTGGTCATGCCAATTCTTGATGGATATGGGGTTCTTGAAAGACTCAATAAGTCAGGTAAAGTTGCTTCTCTTCCGATTATCGTCGCATCAAACTTAGGCCAGGAAGATGAAATCAAAAGAGCGATGGACTTAGGTGCCAAAGCATTCATCACCAAAAGCCAAACCCCCATTACAGCTGTCATCGAAAAAGTTCAATCATTTCTCAAGTAAAACTTGTTGTGCTGTCACAACTATTTCCTGAAGCGAGTGATTCGTCTTCACCATATACCGTAATGCTCCGAGCTGGGTACATGCTTTTTCATCTTTTTCTGAAGCAATATTTGTTGCCACAATAACTTTTACATGTTCGAGTCTAGGGTCGCTACGCATCGCTTTCATCACCTCAAGACCACTTTTTTTTGGCGTTACCAAATCCAAGATTACCAAATCTGGGACTGTATTCTTCATCAGTACCAACGCTTCCTCACCATCGTGCGCATATGTAACGTCGTAGAGCGTCTGGTCAAAGGAATGTTCATAGGCCTTTAGCAAGAAGGCATCATCCTCAACAATTAATACAGTCTGATGTTGACTCATACATACTCCTTTTCCTTAGGTTGGGGTAATTGTAACTTCTCCAGTTTTTTTTGCCATACCCTCAAGTGGTACTGTGAAATGGAACGTGGTTCCCTTCCCTTCTCCACTCTCAAACCAAATTTTCCCTTTACTTGTCTCTACAATTTCTTTGACAAAGTAAAGCCCAAGACCGGTACCATCCGTTTCCGTACTCATGACATTTGAACCACGATAAAACTTCGTAAAAATTTTATCCTGATCGTCTTTTGGAATACCAATCCCTTGATCGCAAACGGAGACATGAATAAACTCATTCTCTACGAATACTGAAACTCGTATCTGGGTGTTTTCCGGAGAATACTTTAATGCATTTGTCAGTAAGTTTGCAAACACTTCACGAATGAGCTGCGCATCCACAAAAACAATTGGTAGGTGTTGTTCATAGTCTTTCTCAACTCGAATTTTCTTTTCTGCTAATCGTGGATTCAGTTCTTCAATGACACTATCACTGAGTAATCGTAGGTCAGTATCTTTTGGCTCAACTAGAAGCCTCCCTGACTCAATTCGAGAGATGTTTAATAACATATTAACAAGAGAGATCATTCGAAGGGTCGATGTGTGCAGATTAAAGAGCAAATCTTTTTGATCATCGGTCAGATTTGATTGCGTGTTTTTGAGCAAAAGCTCTGAAAACCATCGCATTGCAGTAAGAGGGGTTCTAAGTTGGTGTGATGCAAGAGAAATAAAGTCAGTCTTCATTCGATCGACCTCTTTTCGCTTCGAGATATTCTGCTGAATCCCGACAAAATTGATTGTCCTATTCTCTTCTTGGATAGGATACACCGATAATCGACACTCCCAATCTTTCCCATCCTTGCGACGATTAATAATTTCTTCTGATGTAAACGACTTGCCTTGACTTAACGCGTTCCACATTTTTTTGTACTCGCTCTCTGGAGTTTTCCCACTTTGCACCACACTCGGGGTCTTTCCAAGAACATCAGATGCTGTGTATCCATTCAGCTGCTCCCATGAAGGATTGACATACAGTATTTTTTGGTGTGCATCAGTAATCAGCACCCCATTCGTTGACTTTTCCACAACTAAAGAGAGTCTCTCATGATGTAACAACTCTTCCTTAATTTTTTGGTTTGCAATGAATAGTTCTTTTTTTTGCTTCTCAAGCAACCCTGCTGATTGTTCGACAAAACCTTCTTGCCTAGAGTATTCAGCTGTTAAGGCTGACAACATTTGCAACTCATTTTTTGTTGACTGTAAGCCTTTCGGAAGTAAGCCAATATGTTCACTAATATGAGCATGAATCTGAGAAATTGGAGTAAGAATCCATCGTCTTTGCATAAGAAACTGCAACAAAAATAGAGGAATACGCGTTGAAGCAAATAAAAGTACCGCGACAATAAGTGTTTGAGTCAACAAGATAAACACAGTATTTTCTCTTCTATACTCGATTACCGCGTGTTCACTAAACTCCGTGTATGTTGGCAGGATTTTTACTATTCGATGTTCGTAGCGCGAAACCTCCTCTTCTATATCTGTCGTAATACGAACGGTTGATTGTGACAGTGCAGAAAGATGGGAAACGACCTCTTCGTCCCAGTGTTTCGCACTGATCATGTACGCACCACTCCCCTCTGAATTTGACGCTGTATGCGGTCGAATCTGCACAATAGTAAAGCGAAAAAGGTTCTCTCCCTGCCAATGAAAAAAAGCTTTAGTCAGTTCACCGTCTGTCGGAATAGATCCTGGTGGTAAAACAACTTCACCATACTTTTCGTCGAACCGACGATACATGAGAGTGTCTTGAGTTGTTACCCAAAGCCCTTGTATGTTAAAAGTCTCAAGCGTCCCCACAAATGTTTCATTGAGCCAATCAAGATCATTGTTTTGTATAGCAGTAGCCATGTCATCCCACACCGCATAGTCATACATGAAGGTGTTCTGACGGTCTTCTTCCTCTTGGATACTTACGTCAATTGATTGTGAAAATCGTTGTGCTTCCTTTTGACGAAATGTATGCAATTGAGACGTCACAAATACGACGATGATAGACAAGACAAGCACTGTAGAAAAAAGATGCAGCATTCCCAAAAGGGCTAAATGCGTTCCCAGCGACTGTCGGTGAAACCAAGCTCCAAATGTAGTCATAGTGAGTATCTAATCGTCTTACTGTTGAAATGCGCCAAGAAATCCAAATACTTGTTGCAGGTTTGAAATGACAAGATTGAGCGCATTATCTGTTGCTTTTGGTGTGATCGTAACGGTATCAATAGACTGAGAAAGGTTATTTGCTTTATCTTTTGATAAAGCGCGTAAATGATAGACTTTGGAAGGAGAAAGACCAGTTATGACAACTAAGTGATTGACGGTCATATTGCTGTCTTCCTGGCTTTTTTGAGAGTAGGTAGTTCCAGTTCCTTCACCAAACTCTACTTGTGAAGTTGCTGGCTCATCTGTCGTCCAGCTCACGACAAGTTGTGCCTGAGATTCCTGAGAATCTTGATTTGCTTGAACCGAACCTTCCACGCTTAATTCTGTGACTTGTGCTGGCCGGGTATCTGTCGCAGTTGTCAGCCGTTGGGGATCGGAAGCAGCCTCATTTCCAGCTTTATCCCGACCTTTTACCACAAGCGTATACGGCGTTTCTGCCTGGAGGCCTCTGATAATCATGCGATGTTCACCTTCTTGTAAGTTGACATTCACTTCATCTTTCGTATCTGCCGGACGATCCGTTGGGTAGTAGGAAATAATACTGGAGGTTGGAGTGTTGGTAATCCAGCTGACAAGCACCGTTGGCTGTGCAGTGTTTCGTACTTGTTGAATACGGACGGTCGATATTTTTGGTCGAGGCAAAGTAGTAAAGTTGAGAATCGTCCCCTCATACTCTGCGTTCTCTGAGTCAAACGCGTTGATTTTATAGTAATACTTCACGCCATCTTCAAGCTCTTCAATTTCCGCGGTGTACGTGGACTCTGAAGTCCCGGTTGTTATTTCTTTCACTCCCCCAAACGCGGTCGTTTCACCGTAGTAGATCTTCACTTTTGATGCTCCACTTGATGTAAACTGAACAATTCCAGAACTTAACGCAATGCTTTTTACACTCACGTCCTTCACAGTAGGAGCAGGGTCAGTGGTAAATATTTTCTCACTGCTACTCCCTGTGTTTCCATCTTCGTCTGTCCACTTTGCTTTATAGTAATAGGTCGTTCCAGGAGACAGATTTGAAAGAGTGATACTGTGATCGGTTGTTTGTGTAGAGTTACTTGGTTCAGAACTAAAGTACGATCCAGCACCAGTACCATACTGGATTTTTGAGTCTGAAGCTCTGTCAGTACCCCAACTAATTTTTGCTTGTTTTGTTGTCAAATTACTGAGCGTTGGCCCGGTACTTAAGGTGGCTGCTGACGTAAATTTTCCCGTTGGTGTCAGTGATACTGAGCTACTATACGATCCACAGTTTTCCACGCTGTCACACGCACGGACTTTGTAAAAATACTCTATTTGAGACAAGCTTGTATCAACGTACGCGATCCCAGTTGTTTCTGCGACTTTCGTGTATGTACTATCATCAGTTGATCGATAAATTTCATAGCTTTCAACCCCTGATCCTGTATCACTTGGTGCTTCCCAAGAGATCGCGACCTTCCACGATTCTGTTGACTTCACGGAAACGTCCGCGGTATCTGCATTCAATGGAATTCCAGGTGCAGATGTGTTTGCGGTAAATGTAACTTCAGCATAGTTTCCATAGTTGATTCCGCTTCCATAGTCACTTCCATTTCGAGCGACCAGATAAAATGTATTTAATCCGACTTGAGTTGCAAAACTACTTGCGGAGAGCGATGTTGCACCTGGACTTGTAAACGTACAGTTATCAGCCGTTGGCAAGGTATTGACGGTATAGCAGTACGTAAGGGCAGCCGTTGTCCCAGAATACGTTACGGGGGCAGACCACGAAAAGGCAAAAGAATTACTCGTATTTGATGTTGGAGTAGCAGCTAAAAACTGTGGGACGCTTGGCCCTTCTCCTCCAAAATAATATGACACCTGAACAGGCGACGCTGAAATACTTCCCGCTGTGTCCAGCGTGCGAAGATAAAAAACATTTTCCCCTGTCTGATACGCCGAATCTGCAAGCGCTACAGATGTATCTGTCGTTGTATCTGACCAATCAGCAAGCTCTCCAGATGCGGTGCCTGTTTTATATTGATATCCAGCAAGGCCTGATCCAGCATCACTTCCTGCCGGCCAACTAAATGTGAAAGAGTTTGTGGAGGCATAACCAGCTGGGTTGACACTCACACTTGCAGGGTTTGTTGGTGCGGTGCTATCAAATTTATACGTAAACGCCGCCCAGGTACTACTTGCTGCATTTTGTGCATTATCACGAGCTTTAATACGAAGGTAGTAGGTGGATCCGGAAGACAGTGAGCTTGCAGTGTATGTTGTGCCTACTTGAAAATTACCTGCCGTCACTGGATCTGCGGTATTGTCACTTCCAAAATAAACGTAGTATCCTGCAACTCCAGACCCATCCGTATCAGTAGCTCCACTCCAGCTAAAATACGGACCAGTGTGTGTATACCAGGTATTGGTTGTCAGCGATGAACCAGCAAGCGCAGAAAGCGCAGTGAGGGTATCTGGATTTGTTGGTGCAGTTGAGTCATTGATTGCTCCAATCTCTACTTCAGATAGTGTCACCTGCTGATCTCCATCCCCATCTAAGATCGCTTGCCACAGGATTCCACCGCTGCCTGCTGAAAATGTAGCAATATTGGTGTTGATGGTCGCAGCAGAATTGGCTTGTGATGTTGAGCCAGAAGTTGTCCAAGCACCACCAGTGTAGTATTTCCAAGTTGTGCCTCCGTCGCCAGAGAGTCTATACGTAATAGTTCCACCATTTGCAGTTTCATTGACGGTAAATGCGTCAAAGTTTTTTACCCCACTTGTATAGACTGCAGAAGTTGGTTGCACTGTTTGAGCAGCTGCAGTGTACGCTGTCGTCGTAAAGCTTCCTCTTTCTGTGTTTGAAATTCGAAGTTCATCAAGCTTTCCTATAAAACTGCCACCTGCACTCACGTTTCCTCGTGATCCATACCCCCTGCCAATTAATAAAGGTTTTGTGTTATCAAGTATGGAGATTGTGCTATTTTGCGTACTTCCGCTTTGCACGCCGTTAACAAACAACTGCATTTCAGCACCATCATAGGTTGCAGCAACATGGTACCAAGTACCACTGGTGAGGGTAAGGGCTGCAGACTTTGCGACAGCATCGCTTCCATACGACCAAATAGTCGCGTCATTATTTGCATCACCTCCCGTTCCCGCATACATTTTCCCTTCAACAACGGCAAGAGAGTTGACATAGTTTATTGTTGAATCCCAACTACTATTGATTCCATCACCTCCTACTTTTGTCCACTCACTCGTGTCATACCGCCACACTTCGGATTCACCAGCGGTAATACCAAGCCCCGCGTACAAATATCCGTTATAGACGACAATATCAAAAATTTGCTCATACGTACTATCTGACCACCCATAGGTGCTTGGACTATTTCCAGTCGCATCATCTCCTCCAATTTTTGCAGATCCCCAGTTTGGACTTCCTCCTTCACAGCTGGTACATGCCCATACTTCAGCATCTCCGGCCGTACTTCCCAAACCGACAATGACTTTCCCCTCATACACAGCCATTGAATCAATTCGTTCATACACCGTATTTGCCCAACTACTATTTGTTGCATCGCCTCCTACACGTGTCCAAGCTGGTGAGCCACCATCACAAGTACTATTACATCGCCAGACTTCAGCATCTCCTGCTGATCCTCCTGCGAGTCCGACGTAGAGCATGTCATGAGACTGCACCATCGCAGGAACTTCGCGAAAGGTTCCTGCAGCCCATCCGCTATTGATTCCATCACCGGCAACCTTTAACCAGGTAGGAGTACCCTCACAAGTTGTACACCGATAGACTTCAGCATCACCGTTTGCATTGTTACCAATCCCTGCATACAGCTTGTCACGATAGACGACTAAGCTTGAAACATTCTCGTAGTTGGTATTCCAACTTGAATTGAGCCCATCTCCACCTACTTGTGTCCATGTCGTCCCATTCCATCTCCATACCTCAGCTTCATTGGTACTTCTTCCCAGTCCTGCATACAAGACACCCTTGTGATACAGCAAGCTATCAACAGATTCGTAGGTGTTCCCTCCCCAACTACTGTTAATGCTTTGTCCGCCAATGATCGTCCATGTATCTGTCGCGGTTGTGTACTCCCATACGAGCGCGTTCCCCGCTTGCGCATTTCCGATACCTGCATATATTTTTCCATCACCACCCGCAAGTTCTTGGACTGTTCCAAGCCCGACTGATTCCCAGCTGGTATTCGCATAACTTCCACCAAGGCGTGTCCACCCTGCACTATTTGTACATGATCCAGTGACATCGCAACGCCAGTACTCACTGGACCACGATGTACTTGATACGCTCACGTATGCGTAATTTCCGTCTAAAAGAACATGATTGACGTGCGTATGGGTTGCTCCCCAACTTTGTCCAGAAATTCCTGTCCCGTCCCCAGCTAGTTGAGACCACGTAGGTGTTCCATCACATCCGGTACAACGCCACAATTCCGCATCCCCCGTACCATCTCCCAATCCGACATACAGCGTTGTTCCCGTAACCGTGAGCGTTCGTATTGATTCATAGTTCGTATTCCAGCTTGTATTGACGCCATCTCCACCAATTTTTGTCCACCCCGCAGTAGCAGTACAAGTTGCACTCAGATCACAGCGCCAGAGATCACCTTCACCCGCAGGTGTTGTTCCAATTCCGACATACAAAATATTTCCTGAACCTGCCAATCCGTTGACTTGTTCATAGGTTGTCCCCCAACTTTGACCACTCGCCTCAGTTCCATCACCACCACGTTTTACCCAGCTGATTGTGGTTGAGTCAGTACTCCATACTTCTCCATCTCCTCCTGTATTTCCAATACCAGCAACAAGATAAGATCCAAACAAAGCGAGTGATCGCACCTCTTCGTAATTGGTGTTCCAGCTGCTATTGGTTCCATCACCACCAAGTCTTGCTCCTCCCCAAGTCGGACTTCCACCATCACAACTTGTACATCGCCAGACTTCGGCATCACCGGCAGTACTGTTTCCAAGTCCTGCATACACCGTCGTTCCACTGACAACGAGTGCAGTCACAGATTCAAAAGTACTGGCTCCCCAGCCACTATTGACTGCATCGCCTCCTACTTTTGTCCATGTCGGCGACTCAGTGCCACAGCTAGCACATCTCCACAAATCACCATCTCCAGCGGTTGCACCACCCATCCCAACATAGAGGACGGTGCCATCCGTTCCCAAACTGGCTGCATATTCGTAGGTGTCCATTGGCCAACTACTGTACGCACCATCCCCACCTATTTTTACCCATGTTGGAGTACTTCCATCACAACCAGAACATCGCCATACTTCGGCATCATTTGCTCCGGTAGCCGTTCCAATTGCCACAAACCAATAACTCCCCATTTTGACGGAGGAATAGACGTTTGTTTTTCCATTGAGATCCCATGTTGTGTTGATGCTCTGACCGTTATTTGCATCCAAGTTCGGCCCGGCTCGTTGTGCCCAAGCCTTTGTTCCAGTGGGTTCAAGTTCGTAGACCAGTTTTCCGGAAAAGTGCTCAAGGTACAGTTGATATGCGCCTTTATCAAAAATAGTTTGTCGTTCACTATGACTCGTGGAGTTAAATGTGGTGTCCATATTCACCCAACCTTCAAGCGTGTTTGAGGCTGATAGTGAAATTGCTGCAGAGTCCGGGACACTAACTTGACTTCCTGCTCCAGAAAAGACCGCAGCATTATCAAATTTTCCGGTTGTATAGGATAAAGACGTTGCACTGCCATCGTTGTCATTGCTCGTTGCATCAGTAACATCATCATCCAAGTGAAAGAGTGCTGAGGTGTTTGCAGTTGCCCCATCATATTCCTGAAGTTTCAAACGGGATGCGGCGCCTGTGACCTCTGCAAGTGAGGAACTTGAAAGCGTGTAGTCATTTGCATTGGCAAACAACCACTCCTGCGTTGAGTCAGACGCACGTACAGTACGAATAAAATCCGACAGTGTGATGTAGGTGCCAATAACCACTCCCGCAGAAACCAACACAACACCTATCATCTGGAGGTGCCATTTTCTGTATGCGGTAGTGTGAGTAAAGTGATTGGTGATGGCGCTAATAAGGCGCTTTGTCATCCTTTCACTATATCTGATACGGATGAGCTTACACAAGACTGGAGAAGCGGTATAAAAAAAGCTATAGTGAAAAAAACATCACGTTCATGTTGAATTGTTTTTCAACAATCGCCACAAAGAATTACTTGAGTAGTTCCAGAGTCGTGAGAACTGCATCAACTTCAGCTTGGTAGTTTTTGTTTTCAGGATCTGCAACCAAGTAACTTATACTCACCGCATGTGGTGACTCTGCATCTTTTTGTACGATCAAGTACTTTGCGCTTCCAAATCCACCAGTTTGATAGGTAAATCCCGGATACGATGAGAGTGTGGTTGCTTTCTTGGGAGCGGTAATTTCAGGCGTTCCATTATCAACAGCTTGTTGGATACGATCATCAACCCATTCTTCAAGGGATTGTCCTTTCAACTCAATGGACTCAAACACAATCAGAACACCGTCATAGATTTCCGTTTGTCCTTGTTGAGTCGCTCCTCGTTTACTGATACGTGTGTATGGATCTCCAGCTTGGCTATCAAGTGTGTAGTCGTTGGGATACAAGAAGCTATACACTCCTTGACTATCAAGGTGACTACTTCCACCTGCACGAAGAGCGCTTGTGTCAGGAGAAGCGGAAATAAATTGATCTGGTGCCGGAGTGGCAGTTGCAGGTATATCATTTGTGGTTGTGTTCACGACAGTCTGGGTATTTTTCTGGGCAGTAGCCACAACGTACACAACTCCTCCTACGAGAACGGCTAAAACAACGATAAGCGTGAGAATGTTTTTCATAGACCGACTATACCGAATCTTGCCTAAAAAAGTAATACTGTTGCATGTAAAGGAAATGTAAGGATTGTATTTTCCAATGACTCCCTAAAAGATAATGTTCAGGACAATCGTTACAACAATGCTAATGATAATAGAAGGCCAAAACAGAAACTTGATCATGTCAGAATGATAGAGATCGAGGGTCGAGAAGTGTTAATAGACGCGTAAGTGAAAAGTAAGATCTGTTCGTATTTTACTGCGTATACTCGATCACTAGTTGTGGGATATCACTTGTCCCGGTGGCTGAAGGATTTGAAAAGGTGGCAAGATTCGGACCGCCTCGCTCTTCTGTTGTAAAGTGAAGGCGAAACTGCGAACTTGTGTGAGTGGCATGATCCTTTTTTACTTGCTCTGTAACATCGAGGTTTTTCCATTCTGGAAAATAAGATGTACCAAAAGTTGCAAACGACGCACTATACACATTCCCTCCATTGAAATCATCATTCTCCAATGTGGTGCCATAATCCAAATGATCAATCTTGAGAGCACCAAGAGCCTGATACGGATCATTGAGAAGTGAGTACTGATACAAACGTAATGTCGCTTTCACAATCGTTGCGTTGGAAGGAATTTCTCCGATATCAAAACTAACGAAACCACGATACACAGCACTTGTTGTTCGCCCGACAAGGATCTCATTCATGCTCGTCGATGGCCAATCTGTGACATAGCCGTCTTGACCCCCTTGCTTCGTAACAATTTTTGATAGTGGTGTTGGTACAGGCGTTGGCGACACTATTGAGGTACTTGTAGGCTTTGTTGTTGGTGTCCGTGTTGGTTGTGTGATTGGTTTTGGAGTCGGAGTAGCAGTGTATAGTGGTGCAGGTGCAAAAGTTTCTTCCATACTCACCGATGGAGTGGATGTTTCTACTGGTATTGGGGTCTCAGGGGAAGGAGATGGAGAAAGCTCATCCTGTGTTCTTGTGGATCGAAAACGAAAAAGGAGAAGCAGTACCACTACAAGAAGAAAAAATCCTCCAATGATAAAGTGAAGAAACTTTGGTCGTGATTGAACAGGTTCACTTGAAATCCCTGGGTCAACTGGCTGTTCACCTTGTGAAGCTGGAGTGATAATTGGCGGAACTTGATCTGACATAGACTCGCTGTTTTAAGTATCAGTATTATCTGAACTCTATTGTATATGTCAAAACCATGAGAAGTAGTAGCATTCTTTGCAGGGTCTCGTGGATCTTCAATAGTGAGCCTGTCGAACTAGGATGTTCGAACCTATTTATTAAGACCTAGTGAGAGCGACGTTCAAGTCTCCTAATGCTCGAGCATCAAAATCGCCAGTTTCTGGGATGATTATTAGGTCGTCAATTTGATGCGTCAACAATGCAGAATTTATGGCCTGCACATTTGTAAAACCATCTGAGATTGCCACTAATATTGCATCAGGATTATCTCTGTAGATTCTCTTTGAAGCTCTATAGGTTTCTAATCCACTCTGGTCACTTCCGAAATATGGATCAACAATCAGTACGTTATGATCTTTACCTGATTTTAATTCTGTTGAGATGTCATCAAGACTTGAGCAATTTGTAATTTCAGCATCAATTAGAGTGGATAGGTAAGTTAAAAAACCTGCCACCCATGGCTTCGACAAATCAAGGTACGTTATTATTCTTTTTTCCATATCAGGAAGTATATCAAGCTGATCAAGGACGGAGAAAATGGTGCTAAAAAAACGCCTTATTTTGGATTGATTTGTTCACCTATTACTTAGGTTCGAGAATATTTTGCAGGGGCGGAAGGAATCGAACCCTCACTAAGGGATTTGGAGTCCCTTGGTCTACCATTAACCTACGCCCCTATTACTCTCATTTTACCATCTCTGGAAGAAAATTGAGATCATTCTAGTAAACATCAATATTTCTATGCTACCCTTTGTATCATGGACATGTTTGAAAACTATCCTTTGCTTGCCAAGGACAAAAAGTACCTCGAGACCACCCAGGTTCCGATAGTGACCGTGGCTGCGAGCTTCCGCGACGAATTAGCTCGCTTTCATGGAGTCAAAAACTACTTTGGATATACGCAGGATGAAGTATTGTTTTCTCGAGCCCACTACAGTATGGCGCTTGCTGCAGTCATCCAACGATGGGGAAACACCATAGACCCACGTAAAGCATGGTTAGTTGATCCAACAAACTATGTCTTACGAGAAGATTGGAATACCATTGAGTTCACCGAAGAAGTGGGTAAGCTCATGGCACGTAACTCCATCTTAAAAAAGTTGAAAGATTTGATCGATACCAAAGTACGCAGCAAACTACCCATTACAAAATCGATCACCACTCCCCTGTTACACCTCTTTGAGCACGTCAATCGACCTATTTTGTCGTTTCACTATGAGGCAGGAAACATTCTAGCTGGTCTGGGAAAACAGGTCGTTCAGGTTATCACAGATCCGCATGTTCGTCCGCAATATCTGGATCACGCGGAGCTTGCCAATATTCGCTTCTGTGTGTTTGATGAAAAGACAAAAACTGAAGCTCTAGAGCTAGCCGAAGTAATGGAAAAAGAGCTTGATCCTCGCCGGGTGATCGTGACTGGCCCTCCTGTTGATCCTCGTATCGTTTCCTGCAGAGAAAAAAAATCTGCTACCGCATATACAAAAAGACCTCTTCGATTGGTCATTGCCACAGGAGGACTGGGAACCAATAGCAAGGAAATTGAACGTTGTTTGCAGTCGCTTGCAGGTGGAATACAAGCTGGAAAAATTCAAGTTATTTTGTATGTCGGCGTTCACCAAGATCTTCGTGAACGCATGCATGAGGTGGCAAAGGAAAACTCCATTCCTACAAGCAACCGAGATGATATAAACTCAGCTCTTCGAATTCTCCATTCACCGCATATCGTAGAGTCAAATGAGCTTCTTATTAAGTATGCCTTTCCTTGGGCAGATGGATTTATCACAAAGCCCTCAGGAGATATGGCGTATGACGCTGCAGCAGCCGGCTGCTTTTTCCTGTCACTTGAGCCCTGGGGAGAATGGGAACACAATATCCGAGATATCTTTGAACAGTTAGGTGTGTCGCGACGAGCGATTCCAGAAAAATTATCAGAACAAATCGAAAGCTTGTCCAAAGTCGTTGGAAAAAAGAGTTGGATTGAGTCAGCAATTGATGCTTCTTTGCATCTTCCACCAAACTTCACACACGGAATTGAAAATATTCTCAGACAACTACCGCACTGAGCTTTCTATTGTTGAGGAAATTTCACCGACAACAGCACAATGATCACTCACCCCATCGATGACATGTACGTTCTTTGCAATATACATAGATGACGTGAACAAAACATCAACGACCAAAGGATCCAGCGTTGAAATTCGATGCAGTTTGTTGTCCATCGTCGTGTGCACGTTTGGAGGGATATTGTCTGTGTAGATAGCAGCAAGCGTTTCAAAGATTTCTTTTCCTCGTGGAGCATTAAAATCTCCACACACAATACTCTCTCCAAGGTTGGTGGTTATCTCAAGCAAACTCTGTAGGTGTTGTCTCTGCGTATGGGTAACAGATCCGGCTGGCGACCAAGTAAAATGAGTTGTGGCGATGCGATACTTTTTGCCTTCTTTTTCAACGTCCACCCACAGCAATGCTCTGCTTACTTTTTCTGGCCCCACGCCCTCTGCAAACATTTCTACAACTTCGTGATCTGTTCCTACATACCAAGCATGTTCACTGAGCAGAAATGGAAGTTTAGAAAAAATCACCACACCCATGACTCCCTTTGGCGCAATACGAGAGGTATTTGGCAAGTTTGTTGTCCACATTCCCACTGCATACCCTTTCATCCCAAGTTTTTCTTCAAACATGGATAGATCTTCCAAGAAAAATTCTTGCAAACACAACACGTCTGGATCTTCTTTGGCAAAAAAAGGAAAAATACGTTCGTAGTGATTATCGCCTTCAATGTTGAGTGAAAGAAGTTTGAGCATAGTCCTATTTTCGTTCATCAGCATCTAAAAATTCTTTAATGATTGGCCAAAATATATACTGGGTACCTAAAAGGTATGAAATTCCGAAGAATAAAACAACTTCTGGAAGGATATTTTCTCCCCATGCAAGTTTCTTTTCAATACTATTGATGAGAGCAAGGGATGAAATTCCCAAAACACTATCTAGAAGAAATATTCTTGTCTCAAAGGAAGACATGAGTATTATTTCAACTTTTCTACTTCTTTGTGAAGCACGTGTTTGCGAAGGATATTATCGTACTTCATGAGTTCGAGTTTTCCTTTGCCTTTTTCTTGCTGATTGCGCTTATTGCGACTGGTATAGTGGGTGATGTGACCACTCTCGGTGCTTTTGAGAGCAACCATTGCTCGTGGACCCTTTTTTGCTTTTGCCATAAAACTCCTTTATCAGAAACATCTATTTTACCTTATCTCAAGGAATTCTCCTAGAGGAGGAAGAGTTTACTTCTTTTTCTCTTTTTTTTGTGGATTGGATTGTGAAAGATCTAATGAATTCTCATCCGTATCCCGAGCCACTATGGTATATAAATCTCCCCAAATTTTTCGAGCAAACTCTAACAAACGTTCATCTGTTACTGGTAAATCAAATATTGGTTTATCTGGTCTTGCCATATGACACTCCTACTGATTTCTTCTGCAACTTTCTTTGAGCCACCTCAGGGACTCGAACCCTGGACCACCTGTTTACAAAACAGGTGCTCTACCAGCTGAGCTAAGGTGGCAATCAAGCTTCTTATTGTACCAGAGAAAATGATCTGCCAAAAGAGAGAATAGAATTGACACTAGAGGTAATTAGTCTTAACCTAAATCTAGTATATACAGTACTCTGATGAAAATGAATGATAATTTTACGAATACGATTCGCGAACTGTACATTTCAGGCCTCTCTTTAGAGGAAATAAGCACGAAACTTCAATGCTCACCACACAAAGTAGTATATTGGATGAATAAACTTCAAATTCCTCGTAGAAGCAGAAGTGTTGCGCTGTATCAGAAGTACAATCCAACTGGCGATCCTTTCCTCATTAAATCGGTTACTTCTCCTGCAGACGCCCTCCTTCTTGGGTTAGGCATTGGAATTTATTGGGGTGAAGGAAATAAAGTTTCTCCTTACGCAGTTCGTGTAACAAATACTGATCCGAATATGATTCTTACTTTTCGGAGATTTTTAATTGATATTTGTGGTATTCAAAGGGAAAAAATTAAATACAGTATTGTGTGTTTTAATGATAGTCAAACTGATCTGGTGGCTGAGTACTGGTCAAAAATACTCGACATATCTCTGGAAAAATTTGGTAAAATAGTCCAAGTCCCACCTCAGGGAAAAGGAACGTACAAACGAAAGTCAAAGTTCGGAGTATGTACGGTGGCAGTATATAATACAAAGTTCAAACAATGGATGCTGTCGAAAATTGATGAATTTTCGCCTGGGTAGTTTAGTGGCAAAACGTTCCCTTGGTAAGGGAAAGAGCGCGAGTTCGATTCTCGCCCTAGGCTCATACAGAATTTATACTAGAAAAATTATTGCTGAGTTACTCAAGCGGTCAACGAGGGCAGACTGTAAATCTGCTGGGCTTGCCCTACGTAGGTTCGAATCCTACACTCAGCACTTTATACTCGTAGGGATTGCTCCGCCAACCGGCGGATTCGAATCCTACACTCAGCACTTTACATCCGTAGGGATTGCTCCGCCAACTGGCGGATATAAATCCTACCTTCAGCACAAAAAAAGTAGCTCCCACAAGCGAAGGGAAAAAATGCGTTTCCTCGCGACTATTTACGTGGGTGCGCTGCGTATCTCACCACGGTGAGACAAGACTCGCGCTCCCGTCACAAAGAAACTATGCGAAGAAAAATTGCACGTTTTCCTTTAGTTTCAACCTGTAGGAGCTAGCCCTAGAATACGAGACTCCCCCACTTTTTTCAAGTAATAAAAACGTAAAAGACACGAAAGAAAAAGATTACTTTCCTATTTCAGCCGCTGCAATGACTAATTCAGCTTCCGCTTGAGGTAAACGAACCTTTCGATGTACAAGTTTCCACAGCAAAATACTATAAAAGAAAATGACTGCTCCCCAGATTCCAAACACCGCTTTCTCCCCTACCACATCTGTCAGGAAGCCATTGATGAGTGGGCCAATGATATAGGCAAAACTTCCTGACATAGCGGCAAGCCCAACCAGATCAGTTCCAAACTCTTTGCTTCTTGCGACAAAGTCCTCAAATACCGCACTCAGCGCAGGATGCAAAAGCCCTAACCCGACCGATGCAAAAAAGACCCACCACAAAATAGCAAATGGATTTGAGGCAAACATAATAGACATCAACCCAACCCCTGCAATCCCCCCAGCAAGATATGACAGTCTTTTTTTTCCAAAAGGCTTGGCAAGACCACCGACAAAAAACCCTAAAAAGATACCCGGCACGCTATAAATACTGACAAAAAGCCCTCCCAATGGGTGAATTGACTTCAAGTGCTCTCCCAAAAGAGGTCCTACAGAAAAAAACGCCGATTCAATCACATAAAAAAGCATATTCAAAATAAGCAGTGGCCACAAGGTTCGTGCATACGTTTTCCAAAGACCGATTTCCTCACCAAATGAACGAGAAGCTGTTTCGTGGAAGACAACTTTTCGATGCTCTGTGGATGTTTTTTGAGCCAAGATAAAAAGACTTCCAACACCAACAGCGAGTGCATAGATGACAAGTGAAAAGTACAATGGAACTCTCTCTCCGCTTCCCAAAAGTGTGCTTGCAAGTAACGGTCCAATCGACCAGGAAATTCCTCTCACGACACTTGTCATTCCCCAAGCCCAGCTATGATCCTCAGGTCGTACTGTCTCATGGATCGCATGAAAGTTTGAAAACACCAACGCTTCAAAATAGACTCCCCATACCGCCATACCAATAAGAGCACCCCAAGGTGATCTACTCAGCAAAAAAGAGAGAGGAAAGAAGAACACCATTGAGAATAACAGAAACAAGAAAAAAGAAGATTTTTTGCTCGGAAAGAACTTTGCAAAGAAAAAGTCCATGCAAATCCCGATCATCGACGATGTCGAAAGCACAATACCCATAACGGTTGCACTTCCTACCATCTCTTCGATAAACACCGGAGCCACATACCCCATCATGCTGTCTGCGACTCCTATGCATCCAAGCATTAGCGCAAACAGAAGATAGATTCGCTTCGTTCCAGCTTGAAAAAAAGGATGAGTCCAAGTCATGTGAAAATCAGCATGACGCAAACACGTTCGGCTTGTCAATGTCCTTGAAAAAAAGAACTTTTACTTCAAAGCAGCTTGGACTTTTTGCGCGTACTTCTCATGCTCCATGACAAATTTTAAGTGAGCTAAGAAGTAGTTT
>CAZBKJ010000006.1:0-23125 GCA_964492495.1 uncultured Pseudomonadales bacterium | reverse complement strand
GGATCTCCAGTAGTCATCCACTCGCCTTTTGTGCGACCAACCAATACTTTTTTCGTCTGGGCTACTCGTGTAATTGCATCAACAGTCCAGAGTTCCCCGTCTTTTCCTGTGTTTGATGGGTTGAGGAACGCGAAGATTGATGGTTTGAGCAGGTATCGTCCATACGACGCCAGCTTTGATGGAGCATCTTCGACACTTGGTTTTTCGATGATGTTATCAAGTTCGTCATCAGTTCCGGGTTTGAGCGAAATGATTCCATACTTATCAACCACATTTGGATCCACTTCCTGAGACATGATAAGCGCTTCTGCATCTGGATTCTTTTCGTAGAGTTCCGTCATTTCAAGTGCATCCCCATGACCACCAAACACAACGTCATCAGAATACAGAACCAAAAAGGCTTCTTCACCTTCGACAAACTTTTGTGCCGATGCGACTGGTGAACCGTTTCCATATGGAAATGATGGGTCTTGTTCGATGACAACGATCTTTGGAAAATCTAATACATGCTGTACCGGTTCATATCGATCTTCTTTTCCCTGAGTTGCCAGAAGTTTTCGAATACGATTGACGCTGTTGTTGAAGTAATCAGTGTAGATTGGCTTTCCCTCAGGTGTGGCAACAATGATAATTTCTTCAATACCTGCCTGCACACACTCTTCCACCACAAACTGCATAACTGGTTTGTTTCCAAATGGGAGCATTCCCTTTGGAACAGTCTTAGCCAGCGGTAAATACCTGCTAGCAAATCCTGCATCAGTAATGATTGCTTTGCGTACGCGTTTCTCTGACATATGATTTTTGTTCCTCTTTTAAAACTAGAATACTGCCATGCGTTAACAGTCTAAGGATTCTATTATAAACTTTCTGTATATGCATACAACTGAAGTTCTTTATCAAGAAAAAACAAAGTACCTCTTGCATCGCTGCTCACAAACTTGCTAGTGTGAACAAGAATACCTGTATAGTGATATTTTTCTATGAATAGTAAAGTCATTCTTGTTCTTATACTACTTATTGCGCTCGTAGCCGGAGTTGGAGCTGCGTACTTTTTCATTTCCAGACAAAGCACGCCGTCCGTGTCTGTTCCGCTCACCAGTCCGTCTCCAAGCACCTCTGTCGTCGCCCCAGAAAACCAACCGGCTCTGAGTTCCATTACCCCATCCACTGCGCTTTCTCCGGGATTACAGTCTGAAATTGATCTTTCAATCGATACAAAATCACAAGCGATAGATGGTTTCCAGTTCATCGCTACCGTTGAGGGAAGCGCGCTTCCAGCCATCATCGATGCAGATCCGACCACAGATGGTGTACAGATACGCGCAGTTGAGATCCCAGAAATGACTGTCTCCACCAATACTGTCACAGAGGAAAATGGTCGCTACACCATCAGATTTGCAATGGTCGCGCAGGACACAACTGCGGGCTATACTTCAGCAGGAACCACCAAAGTTGCAACCATCCTCACTACACCTGGGACGGGAGGTGCAATTTCCTTGAAGTTTAATGAACAAAACTCTCGCGCTCGTACAACGACAGGCGGAACTGATATGTTACTTGCCGTCACACCTGCAACCTATACAGTAACTGCCGGAGCCGAAGAAACAGTTGCCGTTGCAACCGGATCCTCAGCACTTGTGAGTACCCAAACCGGAAGCACTCCTGCTCCCAACTCATTTGCACCATACTGTCTGCTTCAATGTGTCAGTGACAATGACTGTGCAGCGGGACTTACCTGTGAAGCGGATCGTTGTGTCAACCCAGCATGTCCAACTTCCCAAACTTGTGGATGCGGTACAAGCGCAGTTGCTACCCCAAGACCGACATCAACACTCGTTGCTGTTTCCACCCCACTAGCAACAACTATTCCAACACCTACCACAGTTATTGCCTCAGTCCCAACAGCAAGTACGTCAGGAGAAACTCTCCCTGCTGCTGGATCAACGGCACAAACAGTGCTGGTTCTTGGTGCTGGGCTCCTCTTTCTTGGAGGAGGATTTCTTCTTTCCAGTCAAAAAGTAACCGCATAAACAGTTGCGAATCTCTACTGCTTCCCAGCCTCTCCCTCTAGTGGTGAGGAAAAGAGTATGGTACAATCGCAGTTCGTGTATGAATGCATTTACATCAATTGGAAAAGGAATTCTTTTCCCTATCCGTTTTATTCGTGAAGTAAAAAATGAGCTTATGCTTGTTACTTGGCCAACTCGCCAGGCAACAGTACGAGCTACCATTATTGTGATTGTCGTGAGCCTTGCTGTTGGTGTCTATGTTGCAGCTACCGATTTTATTTTTACCAAAGGGATTGAAGCAATCCTTTCATTGAAACAATAGGTCTTGTAATACTTATACAAAAAGAAACTGTATGTCAGATCAAACAACCCAAACTGCTCAAGAAGTACCAGAGGTTCCAGAAACCCAGGAAATCATTACCTCTACACCTAATCACTTAATTGTGACTGTTTCCGACGACAAGCGCGCTCGTTGGTATGTTGTGCATACCTACTCAGGCCATGAAAACAAAGTTGCTGAAACCTTAAAACAGCGTGCCGAAACCATGGGACAACTTGAGAAAATTTTGGAAATGTTGATCCCAACCCAAGAAAAAATTCAAATCAAACGTGGCAAAAAGCAAACGGTTCGAGAAAAAATCTTCCCAGGATACATGTTAATTAAGATGATCCTCACCGATGAATCATGGCTCTTGGTTCGAACCACCCAAGGAATCACTGGATTTGTGGGTATGGGAAACAAACCAACCCCTATTAGTCAAAAAGAAGTCCAAGCTATCCAGAAATACATGAGCCAAGGTGCTCCAAGCTACAAAGCAAACTTTGAGATGGGTGAAGCGGTCAAAATCGTTGAAGGACCATTTACTGACTTTATCGGTACCGTTGAGAGCATCAATGAGCCAAAGGGCAAGGTGACTGTATTGGTCTCGATCTTTGGACGTGAAACTCCAGTAGAGCTCGACTTCTTACAGGTAAATAAGCTGTAAAAAAAAATTTCATCCAGAGAGATAGTCTTGTAAGAGAGGCAAGACACACCTAATAACGTTGTTAGAATCGGGGATTATCAGAAGTAAGTATTGATGCAATCGAAGTATTCGTGCCTTTTTCACCTGCCTGTTTCGCAAGCTTGCCTAACTGCTCCAGAAAAGCAAAATTTTTGTCTTTAAGGTTTGTAAATTTTTCAGGATTTATTGTATTTCCTTCCCCTTCTAAATACCGTCTTGTCATCATGATCAGAATAGACGCATATTCCGGTTTAATATCTTCCAAAGTAATATCCTGTATATTCTTGTTCCTCGAAGCATCTTCAAGTAATTCAGTATAAGGATTCAATGTATTGGGAGCAATCATATCCGACAAGCCATGCTTTAAGGAATCATTCAAAGGATCAAGTGTCTCGATGACAGATTGGTCAATTCCAGATATACCTTGAGCTTTTGCCCAGGCCACAATGTCTTTATCAGTAGCTCTAGGATTGCCACCTTGTGAATATTTAATCTTTAGTACTCTCACAGCAACTCTTTCATCCTCCAGTGGGAGTCTTTGACTATTTTGTTTAACTTCAGACGTGACTAGTGGGGCTACATTGGGTTCGGACGTTGGAGTAGAGGGGGCTACTATTGCAGGAGTTACCGGGTTGCTTTCAATAGCTTTTTTCTTTTCAAGATCATGAAGGCGAGTCAGTAAGGCTAGTATTTGGGTGTGATCAATCTCTTTAATTTGTTCTACCAATTCATCATAACTCATCTGTAATTCAAAGAATTTACTCGATAATTCCACGATCTTAGGATTAATATCCATTTCCCATGCCAAAGTTGTCAATTTGCTGTCTAATGGTGCTTTCTCTGCTTTCGCTCGTACATCAACTGTAATTACTGTATCGGGAGGCTTTGCGAGTTCAGCAATATAGATAGAGTAATTGGAATTGGGATATGTTGCTTTAGGTGACAATGCTTTTAATACCTCTTCATTACTATATTTACTCAAGGCATAAAGTCCATAAATTTTACTCCACTGTTGCCATTCAAGTTTATCCTCACTTTCCTCCTGATTTTGACCTATTATGTACATTTCGAGCGCATTTTCAGAGACATTACTTGGCTTAAAAACTTCATAACCAGTGGAAAGTAGATCTAAAATACGAAATGTAGTAGCTAGATTCGGTTTCAGAGCGTCACTTGAAGCACTAGAAAAAAACTGGTTGTCTATCTGTATAACTTTACCTTCATGGACGAATAGATCATTAGTCTTTCTATCGGGATCAACTAGACCATTTATGGCAAACTCACTTTGTTCTTTTAAAAATCCAAGTAAGTACTTTGCCAGCTTCGCACAAGATTCACTTGTGGTGGGAAGAAAATGATAATTTGATATCAGTTTATCTGTACTTTTCGCACCTTGTTCTTTGAGAGTTTTAATTTTTTCGTTACCTTCCTCAAAGAAAAAGTCACTCAGTGTTTTATCATAAAAAGGCATCAAAAGACAACCTGCCTCGGGAAAGTTTTTTTGGCTACCTATACTGTCTCTAACTTGGAATACAAGTTTTTCGTCACCTCTTAAAGGGTATATTGACACATGTCTTCCTGCTAATCCTTCACCGTACATGTCCTCGGAGTACATACGTTCTAACAAACCAAATTTACTAGCTTTGTCAGCGTTTATACCTTTTCCACCAAATGCTTTCATACAAACATCCATTGGATCCAGTAGGCCATTGCCTAAATCTCTATATGCTCTATACACGAAAGACATAGAAGAAAGATCTTTAATAGCTTTAAATACGATTCCTTTCCCTATCAACATTTCGCCAGTAGCTGCATCCCATTTTGTATTTCCTATCAACTCACGCATATCAGCACTTAATCCGTCTTCAGTTTCTTTTTCCATAATAAACTCTTCGAGTTGAGGTCCTGTCATCATTTCACGCTCCACAAGATCTTTAATCTTCGGATGGTTTTCCTCAATCTTCCATAGGGTAGCAAGTCTTTGCAGTTTTAGAGCCTTTTCTTCTGTTGTTAATTTTTTTTCTATCACGTCTTTACGAGGGTTTTCTACCGAAGTATCGTTGGAACTCAATGGCTCAGTTGATGAAAATACAGTGTCAGGTTGTGGCGTAGCAGAAATAGTATCTGTAATATCAGCCTTTTTTCGATTTTCCTGGAGAATGGCATCTGTCGCTTGTTTTTTTTGCTCATCACTAATAACAACTCCAAGGGCTCGAAGTTTAACAATAAGTTGCTCTATAACTGGCCTTACCATTTCCTCTGGCACAGAAAGGGCTTGATCTTGTTTATTTTCAATTGAGGTTGGGGATTGTGGTAGGGAATTTTCTTCTAGGGAAGTCATTACTTGTTAGGTTTCGTAGTCGTTTTAAATCTTCCTAAGATTTTTGTTTGAACTTCAGAAGTCATATCCGACAATTTTTGCATGACCAACTCGTACGGTTGAGACATATCCTCGAGAATTTCTGAAAGAAACACGTCTCCAGCAGGACTTTGCAATAAATAATGGATCTTCCCTGTACGTTTTTCTTCATCAAGTCTTTGCCCTGTCGTTGTTATCTTTAAGCCTTCCTCGTTTGTGCCTTTAATAAAACCAGCTTTTACAATGGTTTCCATAACTTCGCGACCCACAAGCTCAATAATTAATTGGGGAGGTGGAGGTAATTTTGTTGTATCCGGAGTCTTTGCAAAAAATTCGGCGACTGCAATAAACTCTGCCTTACGCCGTTCTTCATGAGCAATCAAGTCCTCATATTTCCTAATATTTGTATCAACAAGCTCTAATTTTTCTCCAATTAGCGTTTCTAACCTTGGGAGTGAATTAGTATCCTCTATTGTTAGTCCTGGTACACTTGATTCTGATGAGTTCATATTGATAAATTATAGCAAATTCCTCTGTTTCAGGCAAATAATATGTACGTACATGTGATATACTACATCTCTTACCCCACCTCGGGTAAAAAAACATTGAGGGAGTATTGCCAAAAGGGCACTACGAAAGAGCTTCTATAAAGTCATAGACCTGACTTTTTCTTTTGTAATCCCCTTTTTGACGATTGAAAGTTATTTGTAGGAGTTTTCTATGGCAAAAAAAATCAAAACAGTTTTCAAGCTCGTTCTCCAGGCTGGCGCCGCCAACCCTGCACCTCCAGTTGGACCAATTTTGGGTCAACAAGGTGTCAATATTATGGAGTTTTGTAAAGCGTACAACGCTGCAACTCAGGATAAAAAAGGCCAAACAATTCCTGCGGAGATTACTGTCTTTGAAGACCGTACCTTTACCTTTATTCTCAAGCTCCCTCCAGTATCAGCCATGATCAAAAAGGCATTGAACCTCAAGATGGGTGCCAAAACAACTGGAAAAGAAGTCGTTGGAACTCTTACGAAAGATCAAGTAAAAAAGATTGCTGAAGAAAAAATGCCCGACCTAAACACCACAACCATCGAATCAGCAATGCAAATGGTTATGGGTACAGCACGAAGCATGGGAGTCAAAATCGCATAAAGGAGTTTTCTATGGCTAAATCAAAATACAAAGTCGCAAACATGGATGAACTTCCAACTGAACAAGCTCTCATGGAAAAAGCGTCCGAAAAAAAGTTCAAAAAAACCAAGAAAACCGAAGAATTTGGTGAGACTTCCCTGAGTGAAACAACTGGAGATATCTCTTCAGAAACAGTTACGGGTACAGAAGAGTCTAGTGATACTGAAGTCACAAAATCCACCAAACCAGTAGGGTTTCGAAGCAAGCGCTATGTCCAGGCAAAATCGACAATTGACCGTAAAAAAAGCTATCAACTGCCACAGGCATTAAAGCTTGTCAAAGAGATGGCCACGACCAAATTTGATGAATCTGTAGAACTTCATCTCGTATTAAAAGAAATTGTCAGTACAGTCGAAGTATCGTATCCACATAGCACTGGAAAAACAGTTCGCGTGGAGATTTTTTCCGATGACACCATTCTAAAACTGGATAAAGGAACGATTGACTTTGATATTCTGCTCGCATCCCCAGCCCAAATGGGAAAACTCACAAAGTACGCACGAGTTCTTGGACCAAAGGGTCTCATGCCAAATCCAAAAAATGGAACATTGATTGCCGATCCAGTGAAACGAAAAAAAGATCTTGAATCCGGAAAATCAACTATTCGTGGAGAGAAAAAAAGTCCACTCCTGCATGCTCGAATTGGAAAAGTTTCTATGCAGCCACAAGCTTTAGAAGAAAACATTCAGGCATTGCTTGCAGCACTGCAAGGGAAAACCCTCAAGGCTGTTATCTGTAGCTCGATGGGTCCAGGAATTAAAATTCTCATCTAAAAAGAGTGCAGCTTTTTTTCAGAATTACTTCTTGCATGTGATTTAGGTCACATGCTAGGCTTAGAGTTCATATTTCTTTTACCAAATTTGTTTATGCAAAAAAAAGCAATCGCACTTCTTTCCTTTTTCCTCCTAGCCACTTTCGCCACGGCGTTTGTTCTCTTCACAAGCCCAGCCCAGGGACAACAACAATACAACATTGCTGACATCAACAAAGATGGAATCGTCGATCTTTCTGACTACTCCATATTGGTTGCCAACTTTTTCAAAACAGGACCTGGTGGTACTCCAACCCCCACAACTCCTCCATCCGCAACGAATTTCTCAGCGACCCTCGCGCCAAACGTTACTGGGTCGTCAGGGACGGGAACAGGAAGCCTCGTATATAACGCAAGCGATCGTTCTGCGATGGTAAACTTATCGTTCTCAAATCTGACCACGACAGTTACCGGTGTACATATTCATGGACCAGGAAATGGCGGAAATGACGATATCTTATTCACATTCCCGAACTCTTCATTCCAAAACCAACACATTGTCTTAACAGCAGCTCAAGTAACAAGCCTCAATACACAAAAACTCTATTTCAACGTCCATACCCAGAGAAATCCAGGTGGTGAGATCAGAGGAACTATCAATATCGGGACAGCTCCTTCAACTTCACCAACAGTCTCTCCGTCTCCTACATCCAATCCTGTAGGGATGAATAGTAGAGCCATGGGAGTCTGGGTTCCAAATCCAAAGTTTGATACCTGTACCAAAGAAATCCATGATAGCTATAAAGTCCAAGGACCAGATGGGAAATGGTATCCAACTTGGCACCCACATGAGCATACATTTGCCAACGGCACAAAATGTACCTTTGGACATGAACATGGACGAGACCCAAAGCTGTCTCCGCTGTTTCCAAAAATGCAAGAAATGTATTTCTATGACGCCAACAATAATGGCACCATGGATGCTGCAGAAAAGGCCGCTGCCGGAGTTCCATTTGCCTACGCAAACGAACAATACGATGTCTATAATGCCTCAATTGGAAAAACGAATGTCCATCGTCATGAGGATCACGTCGGTCACAAGGTCGAGTGGGATCGATACAACCAGTCCTACGAGGGACCAGGTGGAGCATCGGATCGCCATGACAGTGACATTGTGTGTGATGTTGCGGGTATCATTCATCAAGGAACGAACTCCAAAGATGCATTTACAAACAACTTACACGCTGCTTCAGGTTTCATATCCTGTAACAAAAATGGCTACGAACAAAGAATCACCATACTTGCAGCGTTTAATAAACCAGGACAGTTTGGTGAGGCCCTTCCATGTGACCCACGAGGCACCCAGATTATCCTTGGAACCGATAGCGTCAATGTGAACTATCCTTCAGGTGACTCTACTTCCGCTCGAAACGTCTTGACACGAAAATGTGTCAACCAATTCATGCTTGTTCCAGAAGGGAAATTCTCGAGTAACACGTACGAAGACTGGAAAGCGAGCCTTGTACTTACCAATAAAGCAGGTAAAAGACTGAATTCGTCTCCTGTTGGCGGCTTCACAGTCTTTAACCCTGTTCGCTTCTATGATCCAGGTAAGCCTTTGGATGTTGGATACTTAATGGATTTGTGTTACGAGACTGAAGCAAATGGTGACCGTATGCGCGGCGGATGTCACGTTACCGATTATGGCCGAATTACAGACATCAAGTGGGATGATCCACGATCTCAATACAGAGGTGATATGCGAGAAACGTACTTCCAGGCTGATCCGATCAATAATGCAGGTGGTACAGCTATCATCTATACAGATCCATTAGGAAACAATGCACAGAGTAGCCCGTTCCCGGGATCAATAAAACAGTACCTAACGCCAGCCAATATCAATTTTGGACAACAACTAGGAGCAGTGCTTACGCCAAGTGCTTTTGGAGCAGAACGAGGATACGGCACCATGGGTGGCTCAGGCAAATGGGGATATAATAGTGTCCATGCTCCGAACTGATAGCGCAGGGACATAACGCTAGAAAAAGACAAGTGTTTCTGGTATACTACCCAAATATCCAAAGACCGTAGGTGTCTGTACTTCTTTGCAAAAAGGATCTACACATAATTCCTACCGAGGAAAACTTCACAGGTAAAGCCTTCAACATGGTTTTATCTATCTGAGATTTTTATTCGCCACGGTCTTTGCATACGCAACCGTGGTTTTTTTATATCCATTGGAGCACAGGTCACGTAACATATACCACGTATCAAAAAACCCGTTTTCAGGGAATATAAAAGGAGGTGAAAACTACCATATGCCAAACACAAAAAACATTGCTGCTGTAAAAGAGTTGCAAGAAAAAGTTGAGCGCGCCAAGTCAATTATTTTGGCAAGTTTTTCAGGACTCAATTCCAAGCAGCAAGTTCAGCTCCGTCAGTCACTCAAAGAAGCTGGAGGAGAGCTCATTATTGCTAAGAACACATTAATTTCTCGAGTTATCGGAAAAGACGCTTTGGATCAGTCTTTTAACGGACAGACCGGAACGCTTTTTTCGTACGAAGATGAAGTTACTGCACTCAAAGCATTAGTGAAATTCACCAAGACAAACGAGGCGATCAAACTCAAACAGGGAGTCATTGGTGACACCGTGTATGATGCAAAACAACTTGAGGAATTAAGTGCCTTACCAGGCAAGACTGAACTCATCGGTATGTTGCTTAGTCGTCTCAATGCACCAGCAAGTAAACTCGTTGGGGTGCTGACCGCAGCACAAAGAGATTTGGCTTTTGTTCTGGTCGCAATCGGCAAGAAAAAAGCTGAGCAAAAAGCGTAATAAAATTACTCGGATAATTATCCGAAAACATAAAAACAAGAAAGGGAAAAAAGTATGGCAGATATTACAAAAATAATTGAAGAGATTGAAAAACTTTCAATCCTCGAAGTTTCAGAGCTCGTAAAAGCTTTGGAAGAGAAGTTCGGCGTCAGTGCATCAGCTCCAGTTATGATGGCAGGTGCCGCAACTGGTGCAGTAGCTGCTCCAGCCGAAGAAAAGACAGAGTTTGACGTTGTCATGACAGCTCTCGGAGATAAAAAACTCGAGGTAATCAAGGCAGTTCGTTTGGTAAAACCAGAACTCGGACTTGGTGAAGCAAAAGCATTGGTTGAAAAACCAGCTCCAGTGGAAATCCTCAAAGGAGCCAAGAAAGACGTTGCAGAAGATGCAAAAGCAAAAATGACTGCAGCAGGAGCTTCAGTTGATTTGAAGTAAGTTTTTCTTGAGTAATCAAGAAAGATACATACGTTAAAAAGAGAAATCCCGTTATCGATTGATAGCGGGATTTTTTTTGCGTTCATGAGAAAAAAGCTCAACGAATAGATAGTCATCTTTGTTTGAAAAAACCGATTTTAAGCCATTGTAGATGGTCGATTTTTGAGCTCGTGGATCACGCAACAAAACTTCGGGTACAAAATTGTGATGAAATTACACAGAACTTGGATAGGACAAAATGCTGATGTATTCACCTTTTTTAAATAAGAAAAAAAATCAATCACTATAAAAAGTCATCATCCAAAGAAAGCGAAAACATTTTGTCAAAAAAAACTACTTCCGAATAAAACGCATACTTATTTCACGATATCCTCTTACAAATCACTAATGTGGAAAAGTCATGACCTCCCTTTTTGTTTATAATGTGATTGTGCGACGTGGATAACTTTTCCACAAAGACTGTATCCAAAACACAATGTTCAAAAAAATGTCAGTTAAAAAAAATGGTGACGCTGTAGCATTCAATCTCAAATTATTATCCAATTGACCCAATTCCCCGTTGACCCGGATTGATGTTCCATGCTAGTTTGATATACAGAATGATGCACTCAGAAATGAGGAAAATACCTATTTTTTATAGAAAGAAATTGTCATGACTGACACGAAAGACTCTTCGACCGAATCAAAAACTCTTCCTGTTGCTGAAAAAAAGGAAAAATTGAGCATCAAAAATCTTCCAGATCTCTTAACCATTCGTGAAGTGAGTGAACTTTTGCGTGTTTCCCCTCTTACCTTAAAACGCTGGGGGAAACGAGGAAAACTAGCGGCTATTCGCATCAATTCTCGAGGAGATAGACGGTATAAGAAAGAATCTGTGCTCGCAATGCTTGGAATGATGTACGAGTGAAGATAGAACTACCCTTTCCCTTGAAGTACCCAGAGAAAAAACTGTAGACCCCGCAATTGCCTTCTCCATCTCCATGGCTCAAGCAACAATCTCTGTAGCCACTCAAGATGGAGAGTTTCTACTAGAGAAGACACATGAAATGCTTTTCCTGCTTCATACTCAAAAGCTCCTCCGACAACCATTGCAAGCTTTACTCCTGTGTTCTCAAGGAATTCTGTATTCTGATGAATCCAAAACTCCTGCCATGGGGCGCCGTACGCAACGAAGACCAGATCTGGTGAGTAAGTGGAAATACTTGTGAGAATTCTCTCACTGGAAGCTGCATCTTCATTTCTCACGTTCTTTTGCCCTTGATCAACCCGCCAATCAACATGCGGATATTTTTTTTTGTACATGGCAACTATTTCCTCTGCACTTCCAGGCTTTCCTCCCAGGAAAAACACTTTCCACTCATTGTTGGCAGCCATTTCAAGAAGCGTATGAAAAATTTCTCTCCCTGGCATCCTCTCTATTGCTAGAGGTTTTCCACTTTGAGATACTGCGCTACGCTCTAATGCCCAAACAATTCCTTGGCCATCAGGAATATTTACTTCATTGGTAGATAAAACAGAAAAAAAACGATCATCACGTTTGCTTTGAACAATTTGTTCAGGATTAGGAGTAAAAATCGTTAGAAGTGGGCGTTTTTTGTCACTTTCCACCCGTTTTTTAACCATTTCCAGCAACGCATCCCTACTACCGCCAAAAATGGGTATATCGAAAATAGTACGTACTGGATCGACCTTTTGCATGTTTTCCATAGCATTTTATGCAAATCCTTACCCGTAAAATACCCTCTTAATAGGTCTTGCATTGCTTTCCTGATACGAAGTGTATCGTATTCTTTGTGAAGAAAACAGCGTCTTTCTTATTATCGGCCTTCACAGGCCTTTTAAAGCACGAACTTGAGACGAACAAAACTGACAAACCAAAGAGCTTATATTTTTTTGATATTCTGCTGATTATTCTCTCACCAGCCCGCCTCATCTTCACAAAAAAAGTCAATTTTCCAAGTATTGATTTCCGCTCATATCGGCCATATTGAACAATTTATTTCTATCTTAAAATGAAGTTTTTTCTCGTGATTTTTAATTTTTGTTCTGTTGGTATCTGCAAATTTTCATCACACAGTTTAACAAAATAGCTTTTATAAATCCTATAACGTGACTCTGTGGAGGGTATGGAACTACTGCATCGCACTCGTTTTTTGCAAGGCAATCAAGCCATGAAAGGTGGTTTCAGAAGCGTTTGGCAACGCATAGACTGGGACAGACAAATGCTTTGAGCAGTATTCAGGTAAGGACTGTATCTGTGCAAGTTCCCCTGTTAACACAATCCCCTGATCGACAATCGTCGCTAACTGGGTTGTGGAGAGCTCACTCAAGAAAAAACGCAGCTCCTCAAGGGAGTAATCAAACAATGTCTTAAAATGTTCAGAAAAGAATTGAAACGGTAATGTTGAAAAAGATCGAAGCGAATCGATACTCTGCATTGCTTTGAAAAAATCCTTCTGGCTATGGTCATTCTCCAGAAGACAGAAGTGAATGATGGAAAGCAGTGACTCAAACTGCTCTTCTGTACAATGAAGACCATAAAGAGACCGCGCTCCTGATCGAAAGAGCTGTAACATTAGTGATCCAGAAAAAAGCAACCTTGATGACTTGATCACTGAACTATACGAAATCAATCCTACTTCACTGTATCCAGTCCCTAGATGAACAAGGAAAGCAGATTGTGAAAGAGGAAGTGTAAATCCATTCCCCACCGCTGAAGCCAATGTCTGTGCACAAAAGATGACTGTCGAAAAGCCCAAAGCACTGCACACCTCATACAAAGCCTGCTTATCTGCACTACAAAGTAGTGACGAAACTGAGAGTGAAATTTGATGTCCTCCTAGGGGAAACAAGTGTATTCCGACATGCTCAAAAATGGTACGAAGATACCACTCGAGTTTTTGCGCGTCTTTTACCCTTCCTTCTTCATAGAGATCGGAGAAAGAAGAAATATGTTTTTCTTTTGAAAAAGGTTTTTTCTTGTGTAACTCGACAAATAATGGTTGGAGTAACTCGCGATGTGGTTGATGCAGTACAATTCCTCTGTCTTGTGACCAAATACGTATCGTGTTTTCAGTCAACTCCATGCAGATTTTTTGCGCAAAGTACTTCATGTTGGTATGATATCAGAATAGTAATTCTTCACTGGATGTGAAAAGATTGTTTTTATGAACAAACGACTTCTCTATACATTGTTCTCAGGGCTCGTCATCGTAGCCGGGACAGTCGTGGCAATCCGATTTGCTCAAGGCTACCGCGTAAACCCAAGTGGTGATATTCAGTCGACTGGCCTGCTCTCCGCAAACTCGTTTCCCAATGCAGCGTCCATCTATATCAATGGGAACCTCACATCAGCAACAGATACAACCTTAAACCTCAATCCTGGTACGTACGATGTCGAAATAAAAAAGGATGGGTATAGTACCTGGAAAAAAACGCTACGTGTAGAAAAGGAACTCGTTACCCAAACAAATGCACTGCTCTTCCCAGCTGCGCCAAACCTCTCAGCGCTGACGTTTGCGGGTGCAACTCACCTTACTCCATCTCCGGATGGACAACAAGTATTGTTTACCACAGCCTCAGCTTCTGCCCGAACGAATGGTGTCTATGTCATGGGGTTAACAGACAGTTTGCTTGCTCTTCAAAAAGGCCCGCTCCAAATCGCAAAAAGCTCCGCCAACTGGAATCTAGAAACTGCTGAGTTTTTCTGGTCGCCTGATTCAAGTGAAGTACTGCTTTCTGCAGGGACGAAAAATGTTCTGTTACAAGCAAACCGCGTGAACGATCTTGATGCAGTTGACGACGTGACCGTGAGACTCTCACAAATCTCTGCAGAATGGAAAGAACAGTTTACAAAAAAATTTCAAACTTCTCTTGATCTCTTCCCTCCAGAAATCGCCCAGATAGCAACGCAAAGTGCAAAGGATGTGTTTATTTCCCCAGACCAGGAGAGACTCCTGTACACCGCGACGGCATCAGCCGTACTTCTTGAGGATCTCATCCCTGCCCTCCCGGCAACAAATACACAGCCAGAGGAGCGATCAGTTGTTGCAGGTGGTATCTATGTCTATGACCGCCATGAAGATAAAAACTTTCGGATCGCAACTTCTTTGGCTCCATCTCCATCACCGACTCTTACACCGACCCCAGTCGCTAGAAGACTTGCCCCTACAATCAATCCTGTGACATCCCCAAGTGCGACTGCAAGCGCAAACCTTCTTGAGACTCCACTACAAACTCTTACAAGACTACAGAAGCAAACTTCAGGGGTATTTATGCAAGCTCCTCAATGGTTGCCAAACTCAAAACACATTATCCTCACAACCCTCACAGGAATTGATATCGTGGAGTACGATGGAACCAATCGTACAACCGTCTACGCTGGCCCATTTGCACAGAACTTTGTCTATCCATGGCCAAATGGCAGTAAGCTCATTATTCTCACGAATTTCAACCAATCAGAGACTGCGCTCTACAACCTGTACGCTGTAGGACTCAGATAAGAAATCTTCTCCTTACTATTGTTGTGTCCCCGGTAGGAATCGAACCTACATCAGAGATTTAGGAAACCTCTGTTCTATCCATTGAACTACGGAGACAAAAATGGTTGTCGATCAGCTCAGCTGATCTAGACCAAGCTAAGCTTGGTCGGGGTGGAGGGAATTGAACCCTCTGCCTCTCGGTCCCGAACCGAGCGCTCTACCGATGAGCCACACCCCGTCTTTTGTACGATTATACCGTAGAAACGAAAAAGGGAGGGTGTTCCCCTCCCTTTCGATGTATCAAATAAAAGCCTACTACATGAGCTCTTCGTCTGAGTAGACCAGAAGATCCATTGGGTTTACATACTGATGAATCTCAGTTGGCGTAAAGATCAATTGTTTTTCTTTCTGTGCATTCTCAACTGAATCAGATGCGTGGATCAGGTTATTGCTTTGACTCATTGCCAAGTCTCCTCTGACACTTCCTGCTTCAGCTGCTCTTCCTTTTGTTGTGCCAATGAGCTTTCGAATAGTCTCGACTGCTTCAACACCTTCCCAAACCATAGCGATGATCGGTGTTTTCATCATAAACCCTTTCAACGAAGTGAAAAAAGGCTTTTCTTTATGATGTGCATACCATTCATTGAGTATCTCATCATCAAGCTTGACCATCTTGAGTGCGACGAGCTTTAACCCCTTCTCTTCGAAGCGGGAAATGATTTTCCCAATGAGTCCACGCTGCAAACCATCAGGTTTTACCAAAACGACACTGTGTTCCATAGCCATATGTTCTCCTTTTTGTTACAAAGTTAGATATATTGTAGCATCCAAAACAGTAGCCCTTTAAACTAGATCAAAATACATGCAGTTAGATCAAACTACACATTAAAGACTCAAATTCTTTTCAAATAACCCCTCGTCTTTGTACGGACCAATAATCGAGAAATAAATTTTTTCTTGGTTGCAGAGTCGTTTTGCCACTCTTCTCACATCATCAAACGTTACGTCTCTTAGGCGATTCAGCTCATCTTCAGGCTCAATAATTTCACCGCGCAAAAGCTTCCTACCGGCATAGAACTGGGCAATAGACATGCTATCTTCCATGTGTAAGATCGTACTGCCAATGGCGTGATTTTTGGCTTTCACAACCTCTTCTTCTGTAATCGCGGATGCGCCTGATTCCTCTGTCACCAGATGCAGCTGCTCTCGCACAACCTTGACTGCTTCTTCAACTCTTGATGGATCAACTCCAGCACTAGCGCCAAATATTCCAACGTCATGGTATGAGTCATCATCAGCACGAACGTAGTAGCACAGCCCTCGCTTTTCGCGAACCTCTGTAAACAGTCGTGAGCTCATATTTCCACCTAAAAGCGTCGAAAGGATTGTTGCTGCGTATTGATCTGGATCTTTGCGTTGTAAGCCTTCAAAAGCCATCACAAAGTGTGCCTGCTGAGTATCTTTGTACTCAACGTGAATGCGTTTCCCTGTCGTGAGTGAGTTTCCCCTGATTTTTTGAATAATTTCTGGAGTTTCTTTGTGTTCACGCTTGGAGTGCTGTTTTTCAAACAGCTGCGAGATCTGGGTGAGAAGTTCGTTGGTGACTACACTGTCGTCCCCTGCAACTGCCAAGACAACATTTGAAAGCCCATACCACTGCTCCAGATGTGTTGAGAATGTTTCCCTCGAAAAAGAGCGGACAGTTTTTTCCGTACCAATGATATCTCTGCCGAGTGCGGATCCTGCGAACATCATTCGCTCAAAAAGATCTCCGATATGTCGAGCAGGTGTATCTTCATACATGTGAATTTCCTCAACAATCACACCTTTTTCTCGCTCCATCTCCTCTGTTCCTAGAATTGGGGTAAGGAGCATATCCGAAACAACATCCAAGGCTAAATGAACATGTTCGCCTGCTGCCTTCACATAGTACCCAGTGTATTCTTTAGAAGTAAACGCGTTAAATTCTGCACCTACACTGTCCACAGCGCCAGATAATTCACGAGCAGAAGGATAGTTTTTCGTTCCCTTAAATACCATGTGCTCTAAAAAGTGAGAGATCCCTGACGTCTTCGCTGTCTCAAAACGGCTGCCAGTTCCAACCATCGCAAGCACAGTCACACTCTTTGTTTGAAGTGGAGCAAGAATGACATTCAAGCCATTTGCTAATCGTTTGTGAATATGTGAAGGAAGGGTGTTTGTCGACATAGAGTTAATTCTCTGGTAGTAAGAAGTCTCTATTGTACCCCAGTCATCAAAGATGACAACAAGAATACCTCCAAAAACCAAAGCTTATCCAAAGAAACCATAGCAAAATGAACTACATTTGTGTTCTTGATTATGTACACTACTTTGATAGTTCACGCATGCATAATCGCTCATGGCTATTACTGACTGATAAATCAATCCTTTTGTTACTAAATATTGAGCAATTAATGTTTTCATTCTCTTATCTTTTCAAAACAGTTTAATTTTAATAACAAACACAATTACTATAGGTAAATTCACAGGAAGTATTCCATTTTCCATTTTTCTTTTTGAAAATTGAGAGGCTGGCATCACCAGTAAAAAGTGAATGGCAAAAAAATCTTCATGCATCTTTCATTCATGTGAGCTGGATTATCAATTCTTGCGTGGTGTGACTTCTCTTTTCAGATTCATCGATGAGCTGAAAACAATTAAAAGAAAATGAATCGTACTTCGTACGGAAAAGTCATCGATCAAACCAGTGACGTTACTATTTAATAAGACTATTTCCTTCGATGCGAAATGCTACATCTAGATGTAATTCCATCAAACTCTAAAAGAAAAGGCCGAAAACGCGCCTTTCAGAGCCTCGTTTTTTTTCGACCTCAACTAATAAAGAATCCCATAACAATAAAATGATGCCTTTTCCTCTTCGGTACTCAAGTACAACAATGGGAGGTGGAAATCACCGGTTTTGACCTACCAATCAAGCAAAACAAGCAACAAATAGATCTAAGAAGTCACTACTAGTACTGCCAAAGGCGAATAAATCACCAGAGGTGATTTTTCTGGTTTCTTTATTACCCGAAGATATGTGCCAATTTTGTCAAAATCAAGTTTTTATCCAGAAGGGTGCCTTCTTGAAAAATGAAGCACACGATGAAACAGCAAGAAAACTCCATTTTCATCAAAACAATCGATTCCGCAAAAAGGCAATCCACGCATTCATTGACGAAATACCCTTTTATTATTTGTAATACATTTTGATTGTGAAAATCAAATAGCAGTTTTTCCCTCACGTCCTCTATTTCTTTGATTGATTTCTGAATATGTTTTCCTCCCTCCTCATTTTGAGTTTCTTGTCGTGATCGCCTGAGATCTCTATCAAAAAGAGGAGAAATATACCAAAGAATGCCTCGTTTTTACCTCAAGAGAACCAAGCCATACGATAGGCGAAGAAAAGAGATGTTTACATCCATCAGTCAGAAAATAGGTGGTGCAAAAAATCCTAGCGGATCCTTTGCCCCTCTGCTAGACCTGATAATACAAAAGCCACTGAGGGTGAGATAGTATCCCCCTACCACCAGAGCCGTTGTGGAATCTGAATGAATGAAGACAGCCGGTAAGTGAGAGAATAGGTTGATATATCCAATAAAATACTCTAAAAAAAGCCATAAAACACTTGATAAAATGAGAGTAATAAAGGAAAACTGAACCAAAATAGATATTGCCAGAAAAAAACCAAAGAACATAATGATGGGGACAATCCACACAACGGCCACATTGATCAGTAACGAAAAAAGTGTCAATTTTCCAAAAAAGAGTAGGAGCAAAGGAAGTGTCGTGATTTGCGTTGACAAAGTGATCATAAAAAGATCAATGAGCTCTCCTTGTAGATGTTCAAACCTGGTTTTAAGGCGCTCACCAGCATCTTCTCGAGTAGAAAGTCGAGGATAGATAAAGAAGATGCCTGCGGTAGCAGATACACTGAGTAAGAATGAATATGAGTAGATCATAAAAGGATCAAACAGAAGTAAAATGGCAATCGTCATACAAAACAGTCGCAGCGTCGCAATAGGTCTTCCCATCAGTTTTGTCACACTTAAGACGCTAAAAAGAGTAAAAGCACGAAGTAAAGATGGTCCTGAACCCAAGAAAAGCATGTACAAAAATATTACAATAATCGTTAATATTATTCTTTTTCTATATCTTAAATTACTTCCAATTACCGCATGCAAGAAAGCAGCGGTTATAGCAATATTGGCACCACTAGCAACCACGACATGTGAGAGGCCATTCTCACGAATATCTTTTTTGAACTGATTCCCCTGAAAGGTGTCCTCACCTAGAAGTATTCCTAGTAGCAACTGAGCATGGGTGTATGGAAGATACGAAAAAACTGTAGAGATTATTTCACGCTTTCCATGACTGAAGACTATCGCCAAATCATCGATGGTATAGTAACCCGAAGCAGCTGTTTTTTGAATTTGCGTAATATCTTGAACCTTCAATGAAATTCTGTGCTCTTTTTGAGATTGCACCCTTTCATCGATACTGCCAATCACTTGATATACCTTTCCTAACTCCACAGTTTCACGAAGAGGAATCTGTAACTGATATCTATCAACATCCATGGTCTGATTGAATAGTGTCTGTGTCGGATACCGTGTCGCACGAAACTCTAACGATATGTTCTCCTGTAGAACAACAAGGCTTCGCTTGTCTGCTTCTTTCTGATACAGATTGAAAAAAATGATACCAAACAGGCACACGAGAACGAGTGTGGCGAGGTTGGATGAAGTGAAGAATAGTTTCGCCTTCACAAATACTCCTTGTATTTATAGAGAGATATCGCCCTCTATCTTATCGAAAATAGTTTTACTTATGCCTGTTTTTTCATAGACCTCTTCCATACTATTGTAGGGTCGGGAATCAATAATTTTTTGTGCTCTTGTTGGACCTATCCCTGGTAAGCTCTCTAGTTCTTGGATGCTCGCACTTCCAAGTGAAATTTTTCCTTGTGACACTGGATCTACGATCCCTAAAACAGCCTGTTCTCCAAGTTTGGGAATATAGATCTTCTCCCCGTCTTCAACTCCTTTTGCAAGGTTTATGTGCTTCGAAACATATGCGCGATCTGCGTCGCCAGAAAGACCTCCTGCTTTCTCAAGAACCGTGCCTATTCTAATCGTTTCATCAAAACGGGATTCAAAGGTGAAGAGTCCAGGTGACTCAACTGCCCCACTGACGTCTACCTGAATTTTTTTTACTGGAGCAAATGGTGAGACTTGAGGAGAAGAAGCTTCTTTTTGTTGTGTTGATGACAACTGAAAAAAACCAAATCCAATACATCCCAAGGCAATCAAAACCAAAACAAGAAGATATCCATTTTTCGAGGAAGTATTGGTGAGATACTCAGGGATAGAATCAGTGTCTGCCACTGTTTAAGTATACAGAAAACTGTCTATACAACAATATTGATGAGCTTTCCTGGGATAGTAATGATCTTTCGAACAGATTTTCCCTGTAAAAGAGCCTGAATCCTAGGAAGCAGTACTACGTCCTTCTCAAGCAAGCTTGTATCAAGGGAAGCAGCTGTACTAACTGTCATTTTTTCTTTTACTTTTCCATTGATCTGTACAACGATTTCAACTTCTTCTTGAGTAAGTAATCGGCTGTCCGCAGTCGGCCATTCCTGCAAATGCACGGAGTCTTTTCCTCCAGTTTTTGCGAATAATTCTTCTGCTAAAAATGGCGCAAATGGGGCAAGTAACTTTGAAATAATCACTAGTTCTTGTGAAGTAAACCCATGTGCATCTTCCACAGCTTTCGCCCATTCATTTGTCAGTTCCATGAGCGCTGCAATCGACGTATTAAACTTTAAGTCCGGAATATCCCTCGTTATTTTATCAATTGCCCAATGCAATTTTCTTTGCAAAACTTCAGCGGGAAATTTCGTACTATTAGTCTGGATTTGTCCAAGATTTTTTTCAAACAAACTATAGATTCTGGAAAGGAATCTATACACTCCAACAAGCGAGTTTGTGTCCCATGCTTTGTCTGCATCTAAAGGCCCCATGAACATTTCATACATTCTTAAAGAATCTGCACCAAATTTTTCAATGATTTCATCAGGATTGATGACATTCCCCTTACTCTTACTCATTTTTTTCCCATCAGGACCCAGAATCATTCCTTGATGTCTCATCTTGAGAAATGGCTCGTTACACGTGAGATACCCTTGATCTCGTAAAAACTTTGTAAAGAAGCGTGCGTACAGGAGATGAAGCACAATATGCTCGGGACCAATTAAATACAGATCAACTGGAAGGATTCTTTGAGTAAGCTCCTTGTCAAAGACGACATCATCTCTATCTCTTGAGGCATATCGCAGAAAATACCAACTCGAATCAACAAAAGTGTCCATCGTATCTACTTCTCGCTTGGCTACACCTTTACACTTGGGACAAACTGAAAACTTCCAAGTGTCTGGAGCTTTCTCTATTGGGGAAAGCCCATCATCAGTTGGCGTAAAATCCTCAAGATCTGGCAATACAACTGGTAGCTGGTCTTCAGGCACAGCTTGCCAGCCACAGTTCTCACAAAACACCATTGGTATTGGTGCACCCCAATAGCGTTGTCTTGAGATAAGCCAATCTCTCAACTTATACGTTGTAGTTCTTCGAAAAACTGTTGGAGCACTCGAACATATTTTCTCAATAACCTCAAGTGATTCCATTCCTGAATACTCTGCTGAGTTAATAACAGTTCCATAGCCTGAAAAAAGCTCATCTTTTTTCATTGACTTCCCTTCAATCACTTCGATAATCGGTAAATCAAACTTTTTTGCGAAGGCATTATCTCGAGCATCATGTGCGGGAACACCCATAACAACACCAGTTCCATATCCAGCAAGAACATAATCAGCAATCCAAAGTGGAATTTTTTCACCCGTGAGTGGATGAATAAGCTCGATGCGCGTATCGACACCAGTCTTTTCTTTCTCTCCAACACGTCGCTGCTCTTCTGTCTTATGAAACGATGCGTCTAGATAGTTGTTCACTGCGTTTTTGTGACCATCATCAACCAACTCAATAAGGGCTAGCTCCTTGAATTTTTCAGGAGAGATAACAACAAATGTCACGCCGTAGATCGTATCTAGTCGAGTCGTGAAACATTCTACTTCAATCTGTTTCTTCTCTTTCCCAAAACCTTGAATCAAAAATGTTGCCGTGACGCCTTCACTTTTCCCTATCCAGTTCTCCTGCTGAATCTTGGTTGCCTTTGGCCAATCTACCTCTTGGAGTCCATCAAGTAGTTCATCCTGATACGCTGTGATCTTAAACTTCCACTGTTCGAGTTCCTTTTGAACGACACTTGCACCACAACGTTCACACTCACCATTCACAACTTGCTCATTGGCGAGAACCGTCTTATCTTGTGGACACCAATTTACCCATCCTGTATCTCGATATGCTAAGCCTGCTTGAAAAAGCTGTATAAAAATCCACTGTGTCCATTTGTAATACGCTGGATGACAAGTTGCCAATTCTGTTGACCAATCGTACGAGATTGCTAGACGCTTAATTTGACGACGGAACGTATCAATTGCTGTCTTTGTTGTCACACGAGGATGGATGCCGGTTTTGATAGCGTAGTTTTCGGCAGGAAGACCAAATGCGTCCCAACCCACCGGAAAGAAAACGTCCTTTCCTTGCATTCGCAAGAAACGGACAAAAATATCTAGCGCAGTTTTACTTTCTACATGTCCCACATGTAATCCAGATCCTGAAGGGTACGCAAAAGCAAAAAGCGCATAGAACTTCTCCTGCTCGCTTTTTGTCAGGTGGCGCCTCTCTCCCTTTTTTCCCTGAAATAATTGAGACTGCTCCCACTCTTGAAGCCATCTATTTTCAATTGTCGCCGGGTCGTACACATTCATAGAAGCTAATTGTACATCAGTGATCAATGAAGTTTCATGAATAACTAAGTATTTCTCAAGAGTTAGCAACATTTTTCTGCACCCGCTACGTTTTTTGAGAGAAAAAAGAACGGATGAATCAACTTAATGTCTTTTTTATAGCAATTTTACTCATTTTT